>JAGNNA010000151.1 GCA_017990895.1 Reyranella sp. | reverse complement strand
TCTGACACCAGCCGACGTCTACTTCGGGCGAGGCCAGACCATACTCCTGGAAAGAGAAAGGATCAAACGACAGACCATCCAACGCAGACGCTTGAACCACCGTGCAATCGCCGCTTAACATTAATCATCAGATGCGCTGGAGCCTCTCTTCCAAATAGACCCGAGCTGTCTCAAATGTTCTGACGACGGACAAGCGCAGCTGCATGACGCGATGAACGTGGCCGCACAGGATGCGCTCCACCTGCGGGTGCCGTGCGACGACGGAAGCAAGAAGCTGTCCTTCCCGGCAGGAATAGAGATCCATGTAAGGAATGCCGGTGTCGAACGGCGGCTGATGCATCATGACGATCGTCGGGCGCGATGGCTCGGCCGCCAGCATCTGATCGAGCCTAGCCGCACTCTCTTCGCTAACGGCGCCGTGGTGTAGTCCCGGCAAGGTGACGTCGAGCGCCACGATGCGGACAGGCCCCCGGTCGCCTACCGAGTAGTCGATGGGCCCTTGCGCCGGCAGCCAGGGCTGTCCGGAAAACGCCTGCCGGAAGGCCTCGCGTTCGTCATGGTTGCCCGGGATCGCCAGCACGGGCATGTCGAGCGGCGCCAGCAGCCGGAGCAGCATGGCATATTCCTCGGCATCGCCATGATCCACGAGGTCGCCGCTCAGCAGGACGAGGTCGGGTCGCGGATCGAGCCGGTTGACATGCGCGATCGCGGCTGCGAACTGCGCGTTCGAATCCACCACGCCCTGGTAGAGCACGCCTTCCGGTCGGACGTGCGGATCGGAGAGTTGGGCGATCAGCATTCAGGCCGGCTTGCGGTCGAACCGCTCCAGACCTTCCCGCCCCTTCGGCGTGATCGCATAAACACCGCGCTCCACCCTTTCGAACCAGCCATAGACATCCTGTTGCAGGATCTGGGCCGCTTTGGGTGCGTCGCAGGCCGCGCGAAGCGCCGCCACCTTCATCGGCCCCTTGGTCGCCAGCAATTCGGCGCACCGCAGCGCTTCCTGGCGATAGGCCGTCATCAGCGGCGCCCGCATCGCCTGGCCACCGAGATTGGGATCGCCGACCCTGCGCGCATGCTCGCCCAGCAACCGGCCAGCCTTCCGCTTGTTCTGGCGCGGCGCGTAGGGCGCGGGATCGAGCACCACATCGGCCTTGCCCTTCGCAACCACGATGAAACCCAGTCCCAGACGACGGCAGAGCTTTTTCACGTTCTTCATCTGCTTGGGCCATTGTCCTACAGCCAGGTAGACGAGATCGGTGAGCGCCAGCCGGTCGACGCCCTGCAGGACCAGCCCCAGCCCGAAGGCCCGTTTCAGTTCGACCACGACCAGCGGCTCCGTGCCGCGTACCGCCACAACGTCACACCCGCGCACCTCGCCCTTGACGACATAGCCCTGTCCTTCGAGCAGGGTCTTCACCGGCGCATAAAGGTCGCTCTCCAACGTCATGGCGGCGCACGCTATCATGCCGGCGAAGTGAGCAAATGAGGAAAAGCCGATGACCGAGTTGCTGGACCAGGGCGCCGCCGCCATTGCCGCCGCCGTGCGAGCGGGAACGATCAGGGCCCGCGACGTCGCCGAGATGGCCATCGCCCGGGTCGAGGTGCGCAACAGCCAACTCACCGCCATCGTCGACTTCGATCCCGCCGAAGCCCGAGCCTCCGCCGATGCCGTCGATGCACGGCTGAAGCAAGGCTTCGACGGCGCCATCCTCGGGGTGCCCTACACGGTCAAGGACACGACCTGGGTGCAGGGTCGCACCGTCACCAACGGCTCGCTGCTCTACAAGGATTTCAAGCCGCCGCGCGACGCCGTCGCCGTGGAACGCCTCAAGGCGGCCGGCGGCATCTTCCTCGGCATGACGAACACGCCGGAGATGGCGGCCAAGGGTCACACCGAGAACAAGGTCTATGGCCCGTCACGCCATCCGATGAACCCCGCCCTGACACCGGGGGGCTCCTCGGGCGGCGCAGCGGCGGCTCTTGCCGCCGGCTTCTCACCGATCGCCCTTGGCACCGACGGCGGCGGTTCGGGCCGTCGGCCGGCTTCGCATTGCGGTGTCGTCGGCCTCAAGACCTCCGCCGGTGCCATTCCCTCGCCTTTCGGATTCGGCGGCGCCTACGGTCCGCTCTATGGCGTGACCGCCCCAATGGGTCGCACGGTCGCGGACGCGAAGGTCGCCTTCGAGGTGATGGCCGGTCCCGACCGGCGCGACCCTCATTCGGTGGCGCTGCTCGACGTGCCGCCACCCACCAGCCCGCGCATCGCCGTGAGCCCGCGGCTCGGCCTTGGGGTCGCCGTCGATCCCGACGTCATGGCAGCCTTCGATGCGGCCGTGGCGAGGCTGCGTGCCGCCGGCTGGCGCATCGAGGAAGCCGATGTCGCGTGGCCCGGCGACACCTCCGAGACCGCCTTCTCTGCCGTCAACAGTTCAGCCTCCGCCCTGCTCTATGGCGAACGACACGCCGCCGACAAGGACCTGTTCGGCGACAATATCTCGGGCCTGATCGAGCGCGGCCGGTCCGTGCCGGGCACCGATGTCGTCGCGGCCTTCCGCTTCGCCGACGCCTGCGCCCGTTCCGTGGCGCAGTTCTTCACCGAGTATGACTACCTGCTGACGCCGACGACCGCCTGCGTCTCCTGGCCGGTCGAGCAGGTTCATCCGAAGATCATCGAGAACAGAGAAGTGGGCCCACGCGGCCACGCCGCCTTCACACCGCTGTTCAACCTCGCGCTCGTGCCAGCCATCTCGATCCCCTGCGGCACGGGGCGTGACGGCCTGCCCGTCGGCCTGCAGATCGTGGCACCGAGGCTTCATGATCGTCCGCTGCTGGCGATGGCGCGGCGCGCCGAGACGGCGCTCGACGCCCGTTAGCCCGCCAGCCGCACGGGCCTTCCCCAATCATGCAATTGACCGAAATCCTCATCGTCGTGGGCACGGCATTCGTCGTCGCCGTCGCCGTCAAGGTCTTCCGCGCGCGCCGGGCGGCGCGCGATCGCGGGCCGGCGCACATCCACGAGGCGCTCATGAAGCGCGCTGAACTTCACACCAGCCGCAGTCCATTCCTCAAAAAGGTCGTGAGTGAATTCAAGGCCAATGGTCACGTCTCCAATCGGCAGGCCGAAGCCGTCGCAAAGGCCCTGACGCGGCTGGAGGGCAAGCAGGCCGGCAATCCGCGTTGAACGCAGCGATGACCTGACCGATAGTCGCGACGCATCGGGCACAGCGGGACAGAGGCATGACGCAATCGGCGAAGACGACGGCCACCCTTCCGCTGTGGAAGAAAATTCTCTTCAGCCTGATCCTCCTGGTGGGCTTCCCCGTCGCCGCCATTCTTGCGATCGAAGGCGTGGGCTATGCGATCATACACTTCAAGTACGGTGTTCCCGGCAAGACCTACGGCCTCTGGACGTATGATGCCGAACTGGGCGCGATCCATTCCCGCAACGGCTACAACTCGAACTCCGAGACCAACAATTATGGCTTCCGCAACAAGGAGGACGTCTTCGAGCCGAAGCCGCCCGGCTCGATCCGCGTTATCGCCTACGGCGGCTCGACCACCTTCTGCTACAACCTGGACACCGACCAGGCTTGGCCGATCCGCCTGCAGGAGGAGCTGCGCAAGCATGCCGGACCCAAGTCCCAGGTCCTGAACGCTGGTGCCATCGTCTGGTCGATCGGCCAGGAAGTGGCGAGGGCGAAGCGCGACCTGCCGAAGCTCAAGCCGGATGTCGTCATCATCTATTCGGGCCTGAACGAGGAGGCCAATGCGGGCCACCTCCAGGCGGAGGGAGTGAGCCTCAAGGACGCCGTCGCGCAGGGCAAGCACGGCCTGTTCGCGACGAACCTCGACCAATCACGCTGGCTGAAGCGCAATTCGCTCATCGTGCGCTACATCGAATACCTGAATCCCTTTGGGGAGACACACAGCTCCGAGCCGGTACCCGAGTATCCGATCGTCCCGGAGGTCCGGGAGAACTTCAACCGGACGCTCCGCGAGTTCATCGAGCTCATCCGGAAGAACGGCGCCAAACCGCTCTATGTCATCATGGGCGGCCTGCACGAAATCGGCCAGAACCGGTTGCTCCTGCGCTAATCGCGCGAGGGCGCCGAGGTGGCCCGCGAGATGGGCGTACCGGTGATCGACTCGAACGACGTCATCAGGGACTACAAGGGCAACAAGGCCGACCTCTTCGCACCGACCGGGGCTCACTGGTCGGCGCTGGGCGCCGAACTGCTCGCGAAATTCATCGATGAGCAGGCGTTGAAGGCCATGGTCAAGCCGAACTGAGCGTGAGCAGCCCGGGCACGCGCCCCTTATCCAATGGCCGTGGCCGCCCGGCGTGGATTATTGTCGCGAAGTGTCTCTCCGGAAAAACAAGATCGGCGCCGCCGCCGCCCGGCGCATCGCGCTGGCGGCGCAGGGATTCGGCATACAGCGTCCCGACGGCGTCGCGAACCTCGGTCATGTGAAGCGCGCTATCGACCGGCTGGGTCTGCTGCAGATCGATTCGGTCAACGTCCTGGCGCGGGCTCACTACCTGCCCCTGTTCTCGCGACTGGGCAACTACGACAGTTCGCATCTCGACGGCCTGGCCTGGGGCCACAACAGCCGCCGCGGTCTCTTCGAATTCTGGGCGCACGAGGCGTCGCTATTGCCTCTGGCCGCCCAGCCGTTGCTGCGCTGGCGCATGGCGCGCGCCCGTGCCGGCACCAGCAAAGGTGGCCTTCAGAAATTCGCCAGCGAGCGGGCGGCGTACATTGAGGAAGTCCGGAAAGAGGTCGAGGATCGTGGGCCGCTCGCCGCCTCGGCGCTTGCTGACGGCGGCCCCAAGCGCGGGCCGTGGTGGGGCTGGAACGACGGCAAGCTGGCGCTCGAATGGCTGTTCTTCGCCGGCATCGTCACCACCGCCACGCGACGCGGGACGTTCGAGCGTGTCTACGATCTCACCGAGCGCGTCCTGCCCGCGGACATCCAAGCCCTGCCGACGCCGTCGCCCGAGGAGGCGCAGCGCGAGTTGCTTCGTCTGTCCGCACGCGCCCTCGGCGTCGCCACGGAGTTCGACCTGCGCGACTACTATCGCCTGCCCGTTGCGGACACGAAGGCGCGACTCGCCGAACTGGTCGAAGCGGGCGAGCTGATCCCGGTCGAGGTCGAGGGCTGGGATCGGCCTGGCTTTCTCGAGCCCTCAGCCCGTCAACCGCGCCGCATAGAAGCGCGCGCACTGCTGGCGCCCTTCGATCCACTGATCTGGGAACGCGACCGCACGGAGCGGATCTTCGATTTCTTCTATCGCATCGAGATCTACACGCCGGTCGCCAAGCGCAAGCATGGCTACTACGTGCTCCCCTTCCTCCTGGGCGACCGCCTGGTGGGCCGCATCGACCTGAAGTCGGATCGACCAAACTCGAAGCTGCTGGTGCCCGCCGCGCACCTCGAACCCGGCATCGAAGCACGCGATGTCGCCGCCCCGATGTACGATGAACTCCGCCTGATGGCCGACTGGCTGGGCCTCGAGAACCTGACCTTGCCTCCGGAGGGGGATCTCGGCCGCGAGTGGAGTAGGATGGGCAAGCGATGTGTGTTGGAAGGATGAAACGAGCATGAATGATCTGGTTCTCAAGGGCGGCCGTGTGATCGACCCGTCGCAGGGCATCGACCGTGTGACCAACATCGCCTTCGCCGGCGGCAAGGTCTCCGCCATCGGCGATGGCCTTTCGGGACAGGATACGCGCGACGTCGCAGGCAAGATCGTCTCGCCCGGTCTCATCGACCTGCACACGCATGTCTATTGGGGCGGCACGTCGCTCGGCGTCGAGGCCGAACTGCTCGCGCGGTCGGGCGGTGTCACGACCTTCATCGATGCGGGCAGCGCCGGGCCGGGCAACTTCCACGGCTTCCGCAAGCATGTGATCGAGACGTCACCGGTCCGCATCCTGCCGTACCTCAACGTCTCCTTCCCCGGCATCTTCGCCTTCTCCAAGGCGGTGATGGTCGGCGAGAGCGCCGACATGCGCCTGCTCGATGCGCGCGAGGCCGTGCGGGTGGCGCGCGAGCACAAGGACCTGGTGCTGGGTGTGAAGGTCCGCGTCGGCAAGTCGGCGAGCGGCGATTCCGGCATCATGCCCCTCGACATCGCACTCGACGTCGCCGAAGAGGCCGGCCTGCCGATGATGGCGCATCTCGACTCGCCGCCGCCGTCGCGGCACGAGGTCGTGAGCCGCCTGCGTCCGGGCGACATCCTCACCCACTGCTTCCGCCCCTTCCCCAATGCGCCGGTACAGCCCGACGGCAGGGTGCGCGACGAGATCCTGGCGGCGCGGGCCCGTGGCGTGATCTTCGACATCGGCCATGGCGGCGGCTCGTTCGGCTTCGGCACGACGCGCAAGATGCTGGCGGCCGGCTTCCTGCCGGACGTGATCTCCTCCGACGTGCACGCGATCTCGATCGAAGGCCCGGCCTTCGACCTTCTCACCACCATGTCGAAGTTTCTCTGCCTGGGCCTCGACCTCGCCACCGTCATCAAGCTCGCCACCGCCAACGCAGCCGCAGCCATCAACAGGCCCGACCTCGGCACGCTCAAAGTGGGCAGTGTCGGCGAGGCCACCGTGATCGACCAGGCGACCGGCACGTTCGACTATGCCGATTCCATCGGCGAACGACTCATGGGCGACAAGCGGCTCCTGTCCGCCGGAGTAGTCCTCGCCGGCCGCTGGTGGCATCCACTGTAAGTTCCTGACCGACATCTACGCCTGCCGGGCGGCGAAACGGTCGGACTTCGTTCGTCAGATGCTGCGAGAGCTTGGAAAACAGATCGAGAAATCGGAGGCTTGGAGCGTCAGCGAATATTTCCCGAAACGCTGCAACCAATCGAGCCAGGGCGCCGTTGAAACTACATGGTTGGATAATTGGTGTCGCCTCTGCCCCCGCTGAGCGACTCCTCTCTCCCCATCCGACCGCACCAAGCCCGTTCCCGATTCATCATCGGGAGCGGGCTTTCTCGTTGAGCGACTATTCGAGGAAAGCGACGGCGAAAAGGCGCGCAGGGTCGGTCCATACGGCGGCGATGGAAAAGCCGCCGCGTCGGGCCAGTTCCGTGATATCCGCATCGTCGTACTTGTACGAATACTCGGTGTGAATGCGCTCGCATTCGGCGAATTGGAACCGGCGGCCCGCGATGGTCACCACCTGATCCCGCAGACTGCGGAAATAAATCTCGATGCGGCCCGACGCTTCCTTGTAGGACGCATCGTGCGCGAAAGCCGCGAGATCAAAGTTTGCCTCCAACTCACGGTTCATGCGGCGCAGGAGATTCAGCGTGAAACGCGCCGTCACGCCGGCACGATCGTTGTAGGCGTCGTGCAGTCGCTGCGGGTCCTTCTTCAAATCGACACCGAGCAGCAGGGCACCGTCCGCCCGTAGAAGCCGACGGGCCCGTTTCAGGAACAGCACGGCTTCCTCCGGCACCAGGTTGCCGATCGTCGAGCCCGGAAAGAAGCCGACGCGGCGGGCATCGCTGACCGTGTCCGGCAGCGCATCGAGCGCCATGTAGTCGCCCGTCACCGGAGCAATGCGTAGCCCGGGATAGTCTTCCCGCAGTTGCCGGGCCGTCATCTCGAGGTGCTGACGCGAAATGTCGACCGGCACATAGGCCTGCAGATCCGGCATCGCATCGAGAAGCAGCCGGGTCTTGACGCTCGATCCGCTGCCATACTCCACCAGGACCGCCCCGGGGCCCGCGAGCCGCGCGATCTCGGGCGCACGCTGTCGCAGGATCGCCGCCTCGGTGCGCGTCGGATAGTATTCCGGCTGGTCGCAAATCGCATCGAACAGCGCGGAGCCGCGCGCGTCGTAAAGATACTTGGCTGGAATCGCGCGAGCCGCTTGGGCGAGCCCCGTAAAGACGTCGCGGCGGAAGGCGTCGCGATCGGCCAGCTCGCCATCGTCGAGCGTCAGAAGTGGCACGTTCATCGGAGATCCTCCGCGAGTCGAATCCCTCCGAACATCCACCGGGCGTCGGGCGGGAAGAAGTTGCGATAGGTCGGGCGGACATGTCCGGCGGGCGTTGCCGAGCACCCGCCCCGCAGCACCATCTGGTTGGCCATGAACTTGCCGTTGTATTCACCCACGGCACCGGCCGGTTCGCGATAGCCGGGATAGGCAATGTAGGGGCTGGCCGTCCATTCCCAGACCTCACCCGCTCCCTCGAGGCTGTCGGCGGCGATCTCCCACTCGGCTTCGCGCGGGAGACGTTTGCCCGCCCACTTGGCATAGGCCGCGGCCTCGAAGGCGCTGACATGACAGACCGGACGGTTAGGATCGACGCGCTCCAGCCCCGACAGCGTGAAGAGGTGCCAGGCCCCCTCCCGTTTCTCCCAATAGAGTGGCGCGTCCCAGGCGCGCTGCTTCACGCAGTCCCATCCGGCCGACAGCCAGAATTCGGGGCGCCGGTAGCCACCCTCCTCGATGAACTGGAGATACTCCCCGCAGCTCACGGGACGCAGCGCGAGAGCGAAGGCGTCGAGCCACGAGCGATGCCGGGGTCCCTCGTTGTCGAAGGCGAAGCCGTGACCGTCGTGCCCCGTTTCGACGAGACCGCCTTCGAACTCGCGCCACGACAGCGCCGGTGCAGCCCGCGTCGTCGCTGCACGCGCCGCGCGATAGGCTGGCCGCAACGGGTTCATCGACAGGACATGCTTGATGTCCATCAGGATCAGCTCCTGATGCTGTTGCTCGTGGTGCAGGCCGAGTTCGACCAGCTCGCTGGCGGCGCGATCGGTTTCGAGGAAATCGAGCATCGCCGCGGTCACATGCCGGCGATAGGCCAGCACTTCTTCGACGCCGGGACGGGTGATCAGGCCCCGCTGGGGACGCGGGTGGCGCGGCCCCAAAGCTTCGTAATAGGAGTTGAAGAGATACTCGTAACGCGGATCGAAAACCCGATATCGCGACGCGTGCGGACGAAGCACGAAGGTCTCGAAGAACCAGGTCGTATGAGCCAGATGCCATTTGGTGGGGCTGGCGTCTGGCATGGACTGCACGGTCTGGTCTTCCGGAGAGAGAGGGGCAGCCAGCTCCTCGGTAAGAGACCGCACGCGGCTCAAGCGTGGGAGGTCGTGCGCCGGAACGCCGAGCATCAACGGTTTGGGCACGGTACCTCCAGTCGTCTAACGTGGGGGCGCGCAACCCGGTTGCAAGTGCGCTCGCCAACGCTCACGCTGCTAGGGTCCGCGCGTGGAGACAAGGGAAGCAAGTGCCGATTTGCGAGATCGACCCGTGGCGCACTCAATATTTCGAGACGACGGACTGTCCCGCCGACGTCTTCATACCGACTGAGGATTCGGACGCGTGGCTCTGGAATCCCGATCATCGATGGGTCTACGACAAGCTGATGGTCGTGACGCGGCAGGGTCTCGCCGCCGCGCCCCACGGCATCGAGCCAACGCAGTACCCGGTCTTTTCCAAACCCATCTACAATCTGAAGGGCATGGGCGTTGGAAGCCGCACCCTGCACTCAGTGCAGGACTACCAGGACGCCTATCGGCCCGGGCACATGTGGATGCCTCTGCTCGAAGGCGCCCATGTCAGCAGCGACGTCGCACTCGTCGAGGGCACGCCGCGTTGGTGGGGACACGCGAGCGGCATTGCCGGCGTGGAAGGGACTTTCGACTACTGGGAAGTGCATGCCGGCGCCAAGCCTGAAATCGAGCGCTACGCGCGCGACTGGTGTCGGCGACATCTCGGTGGCTACACGGGAATGGCCAACCTCGAGACGATCGGCGGGCACATCATCGAAGTGCACCTCAGATTTGCCGATCAGTGGCCTGATCTCTACGGCCGCGGGTGGGTCGAGGCGCTGGTCAGACTGTATGCGCGCGGGGACTGGGTTTTCCGCCCTTACGTCGATCGCGCAGGCTACAGCGTGGTCCTCTTCATGCCCCACGGCAGGTCGTACCTGCATCCCCCTGTCGAACTCATGGACCGGGTACGAGCGAGCGCTGGCATTTCCAGCGTCCAGATCACCTTCCACGAAAAAGTGGCGCCGGAGCGCCACACCATGCCACCCGGCGGGTTCCGGGTGGCGATCGTCAATTGTTGGGATCTCGCAGCAGGCCGACAGGCGCGCGACCTGCTGCGCCAACACTTCGCTTAGGTTCTGCGACGCACGAAGCCGGTGAACAGGCTGACGACGAACAGAACCAGCGCAATCACGAAGAGGATCTGCGCGATACCGGTGGCGGTCGAAGCAATGCCGCCGAAGCCGAAGATGCCGGCCAGCAGCGCGATCACCAGAAACATCAAAGCCCAGTACAACATCTCTCGCTCCTTCCGAGCATTGGCAGGGGTTGTGCGGGCAACGCAGAAGCATAAGCGGCGGTTCCCCGGGCAACCCACCACGTCGAGGCTGCGTTAAAAAACCCAACGTCCCAGCAAACCGTCCCAGCAACCAAGGAGGCATCATGCAGCCAGAAGTAACTCCGACCGAAGCGCGCAGCGGCGTCGTAACGGGCCGCGTTCTGACCGTACTGATCATCTCTTTCGTAGGGGCGGCTGGCGGCATGGGACTGGCCTGGTACCTGCTGGGCTAGTAGGCTGCCGCGCATGAAGACTTTCATGGTCAGCTACGCTGTCGCCTTGGGCGTCCTGGCTGTCATCGATGGGCTATGGCTGGGCGTTGTTGCCCGCGAGTTCTACAAGGCGCAGCTTGGAGAGATGTTGCGGGAAAAGCCGATCTGGGGCGTTGCCGCCCTTTTCTATCTCGTGCACGCCGCCGGCATTGCGGTATTCGCCGTGCCGCTTTCGTTGACCAACGGCACGTGGCCCGGTGCCCTATTGTATGGGGCGCTTTTCGGGCTCTGCGCCTACGGGGCTTACGACTTCACGAACCTCGCGACGTTGCGCGGATGGCCGTGGACGGTCAGCCTCGTGGATCTGGCCTGGGGAACCGTGGCGACGGCCGTCGCCACCTTGATCGCATTTCTGGTCGTGAAGCCCTGATCACCGGCGGCTGTCGTCATACTCCGGGTGGCGGCGCACGTAGGCCACGACGAAACTGCAGGCCGGGACGATTTTGAAACCGTGCTTCCGTGTGTCCTCCAACGCCGCCTTGACGACGCGCGCACCGATCCCCTTGCCTTCGTCCTCGGGTGGCACTTCGGTATGCGTGAAGATCCGTGCGTCGCCTTGCTGGCGGTAAACTGCAATCGCCAGCCCATGCTCCACTGGCAACTCGTAGCGTTGCTGACTGGCGATATGTGTAACGTCCATCGATCACCTCGTCCAAATCCTCGACGGTG
>JAGNNA010000516.1 GCA_017990895.1 Reyranella sp. | reverse complement strand
CTTGCGCTCGGCGTCGACCAGCGCCGACGCCGCGTCCGGAAACCGTCCCGCCGGGTAGACACTGGCAGGCAGCCGCTGGGCCTCGACGAAGAGGGCCCAACCCGATCCAAGACGACGGAGGACGTTGTTCAGCCGTCCAGCGACGCCGACGAGTTCCGCCGGCACTGCCGAGTCGAGATCGGGGCCGCGGAAACGCGCGGTCCGCTGGAACGAGCCGTCCTTGTTCAGGACG
This sequence comes from Reyranella sp., assembly GCA_017990895.1. GTDB lineage: Bacteria > Pseudomonadota > Alphaproteobacteria > Reyranellales > Reyranellaceae > Reyranella. The sequence goes on along the minus strand of JAGNNA010000516.1, from coordinate 2,855 downwards.
ATGCCGGAAGCGACGAGCGCTGCCCAAGGCAGAAAATCGGCAAGGCGGGTGGCCGAGTTCCGGTATTCGGCGAGATTCATCATTAAAGCCCCCTCACACGCCGAGCCGGCCGGGAATGCGCAGGTGGCGGCGCACCACATCGACGAAGAGCGGATCTCGCTTGGCCGCCCAGACTGCCAGGCCATGGCCGAGCAGCCAGATCAGCAGGCCGGCAACCCACAGGCGCAGCCCCAGGCTGATGGCCGCCGCCAGCGTGCCGTTCAGGATCGCAATCGAGCGCGGCGCCCCGCCCAGCAGGATCGGCTCGGTCAGGGCGCGGTGGAGCGGCACCACGAAGCCGGGAACGGGCTCGGTCATCAGACGACGACCCCGCCGCCGAACGAGAAGAAGGAGAGAAAGAAGCTCGAGGCGGCAAAGGCGATTGAGATTCCGAACACGATCTGGATCAGGCGCCGGAAGCCACCGGAGCTGTCGCCGAACGCCAGGGTAAGACCGGTGACGATGATGATGATCACCGCGACGATCTTGGCGACCGGCCCTTCCACCGACTGCAGGACCTGCTGAAGCGGTTGTTCCCAGGGCATGCTGGAACCCGCCGCATGGGCGGTCGACGAGAGGACGAGCAGCACCGTAGACAAGCTTGCGGCCACCATAACAGCGTGTCGTATCGCGAGGCGCGTCATTTAGATTCTCCTGCAGATGAGAGGGCGTAGTCCGAGGCGGCGCCGAGACCGTCGACGCGAGCCAGTTCTGTCAGCCGACGTGCATCGCCGCGGCCCGACAGTACGGCGATGAGGTCGATCGTCTCGGCGATCAGGGCGCGGGGCACCGTGACGACGGCTTCCTGGATGAGCTGCTCGAGGCGCCGCAACGCGCCGATCGCCGATCCGGCGTGAATGGTACCGATGCCGCCGGGATGGCCGGTGCCCCAGGCCTTCAGGAGGTCGAGCGCCTCGGCGCCCCGCACCTCGCCGATCGGTATGCGGTCGGGCCGCAGCCGCAACGACGAGCGCACCAGTTCGGACAACGACGCCACGCCGTCCTTGGTACGCAAGGCGACGAGGTTGGCGGCACGGCATTGCAGTTCGCGGGTGTCCTCGATCAGCACCACCCTGTCTGACGTCTTGGCCACCTCGGCCAGGAGCGCATTGGCGAGCGTCGTCTTGCCGGTCGAGGTGCCGCCGGCCACGAGGATATTGCGGCGGTCGACAACGGCCTGCCGAAGCGCGCCGGCCTCGTCCATCGTCATGATCCCTGCTCCGGCATAGTCGTCGAGGGTGAAGACGGCGACCGCGGGTTTGCGGATCGCGAAGGTGGGCGCCGCGACGACCGGCGGCAGCAACCCCTCGAACCGTTCTCCCGTCTCGGGCAGCTCGGCCGATACCCTTGGGCTCGCGGGATGGACTTCGGCGCCGACATGGTGAGCGACCAGCCGTACGATGCGCTCGCCCTCGGCGGCTGCCAGTCGCTCCTGCGTCTCGACCAGGCCGGTCGACAGCCGGTCGATCCAGAGCCGCCCATCGGGGTTGAGCATCACTTCGACGACGGACGGATCTTCGAGCCAGGTTGCGATGGCGGGCCCGAGCGCGGTGCGCAGCATGCGGGCGCCCCGGGAAATGACCTCTGCTTGGAAGGAATGGATCGTCATCGTCACCCCGGAATGCAGGACCGCCAACAGCGATCGAACGGGGTCGATTAGAAGAAGCAGCAACGTGCTCGGCGCAACAACAACCGAGTAATCGTAGTGCTGGAGCGCAGAACGGCGTGTGAATGGGCGGGACCGCTAAACAGGCTCCTGGGGCTGGTCGAGTTCCGTGCCCTCTCCTAGCCCGATGTCCTGCGAGATCTCCTCCGAGAGCGTCCGGCCCTTCGCCAGGCGCCGGCCCAGAGCATCGACGAAGCCTTCGTACCGCTCGCGGCCCTTCGCTTGCGCGGCCTGTTGTGCGCCGTCCGGTAAAGACGGCGTAGTGGTCAGCCAGAAGCGCACGAAGAGCGCCAGCGCCTCGTTCGAGATGGTGACATTGCGTTCAAGACGCTCGACCTGTCGGACGAGACGGTCCAGCCGACGGCCGAGCGCTCCTTCGAGTCTTTCGGCAGCATCCGGCGACAGGAACGACGCGAGTGCGGTCTCGACAACGTGTGCCTGCGGCACGCGTTTGCGCGACGCATAGTCGGCAAGCTTCAGCCCCAGATCGGGCGGCAGACGAAACGTATGCTTGGTGCGCATCTACTCCCTCACAGATCGATGCCATCGCCAGGATCCATCGCGGCCTGGCGAGCGAGTCCCCGGGCCGTCACGCGTAAACGGCGAGCGCGGACCGCGTCTTCGTCAGCCTCATCCTCGATGAACTCGAACTCGGGCGGAGGCGCAATCGGCTCGGGGGCGATGTCTTCATGCTCGGCAAGCTCCGGCTCCCGACGAATGCCGCCGTTTGCGGGATCGTCGACGGGCTGCCCGTCCTTAAGACCGCCCGTCCCCTCTCCGCCGGCCGTTGAAACCGGGGGAACAGCCTTGGCGCTCCAGTCATCCAGAGTGACACTGGAGGCTCTCGGTCGTTCAGGCTCCGGCGGTGGCAGCAGACGTTCCGTCAGCTGCCGGTCCTCGTAGTACCGCGCCTTCCTGGCCCGGATCGGCGGGCACCCGGAAACCAGGACCAACTCGTCGGTTGCCGGCAGCTGCATGACCTCTCCGGGCGTCAGCAACGGTCGCGCCGTTTCCTGCCGAGAAACCATGAGATGCCCAAGCCATGGGCTCAGCCGGTGGCCGGCGTAGTTCCTGGCATCACGAATCTCCGTCGCGGTGCCGAGCGCATCCGAGACACGCTTGGCGGTGCGCTCGTCGTTGGTGGCGAAAC
>JAGNNA010000515.1 GCA_017990895.1 Reyranella sp. | reverse complement strand
ACGTAGCGGCGGGGCTGTTGGAGCCGTCATCGGGCACGGTCGAAGTGTTCGGCGAGAGATTGCTGGCAGCGCAGGGCGTGAACCGGCGGGCGGGTTACATGTTCCAGGCCGAGGCGCTGATGCCGTGGCGTACCGGCATCGACAATGTGGTCGCAGGCCTCGAATTCCGCGGCGTGCCGCGGGCGGAGGCGGTCGGGCAGGGCGAGGCGTGGCTTCGCCGCGTCGGGCTGGCGGGATTCGGCGACCGCTATCCGCACCAGATGTCCGGCGGCATGCGCAAGCGCCTGGCGCTGGCGCAGACGCTGATCCTCAGCCCGGACATCCTGCTGATGGACGAACCCTTCTCGGCACTGGACGTGCAGACGCGCCAGCTCATGGAGAACGAGCTGCTGGCCCTGTGGGCCGAGGACCGCAAGTCGGTGCTGTTCATCACTCACGATCTCGAGGAAGCGATCGCGCTTTCCGACCGGGTCGTGGTCCTGTCGGCCGGGCCGGCGACGCGGCCGATCGGCGATTTCAGGGTCGATCTGCCGCGGCCGCGTGACGTCTCCGAGATCCGCATGACGCCCGCCTTCCTCGACCTGCACCGCGAGATCTGGGCGGCGATGAAAGAAGAGGTCCTAAAGGCTTACGAACAGCAGAAGGCGATCTGAGATGCGGCTCAGGATCCTGCAACTGCTTCTCCTCGGCCTGTTGATCGTGGCCTGGTACGTGATGACGGCGCCCGGGCTGATCCCGCCCTTCTATTTCGACAAGGCCAACCGCGCGGCCTTCTTCTTCGGCGAGCCGCAGAAGGTCTTCTGGGTGATCTTCGACTGGTTCGCGAGCGGGGAGATCTTCCCTCATCTCGGCATCACCCTGCTCGAGACGGCGCTGGGCTTCGTGATCGGGGCGGCGGCGGGCCTGGGCATCGGCCTGTGGCTCGCTCTTTCACCCACCGCCTCGGCGATCACCGATCCCTATATCAAGGGCTTCAATTCGATGCCGAGGGTCGTGCTGGCGCCGATCTTCGCGGTGTGGTTCGGCCTCGGCATCTGGTCGAAGGTGGCGCTGGGCGTCACGCTCGTCTTCTTCGTGGTGTTCTTCAACGTCTACCAGGGCGTGCGCGAGGTCAGTCCCAACCTGATCGCCAACGCCCGCATGCTGGGCGCCTCGCAACGCCAACTCCTGCGCTCGATCTACCTGCCCAGCGCCATGAGCTGGGTGTTCGCCAGCCTGCACAACGCCGTGGGTCTTGCCTTCGTGGGCGCCGTGGTCGGCGAGTATCTCGGCTCCTCGATGGGCGTCGGCTACCTGATCCTCCAGGCAGAGGGCACGTTCGACATCAACACGGTGTTCGCCGGCATCCTCGTCCTGACCGCCTGCGCCCTCGTGCTCGACAGCCTGGTCGGCACTGTCGAGCGCCGCCTGATGACGTGGCAGCCGAAGGCGGGCCAGACGGAAAAGGTGTAGGCGCCTACTTTCCGGTAAACCGCGCCGCGCGCTTTTCGAGGTAGTGCGCGACACCTTCCTTGAAGTCGGCGGTCTGGAAGGACAGTTCCATTTCGTGGTTTGCCTGGACCGTGGCCTCGGCCAGGGTCTGGAACTGGGCTTCCCAGAGCTGGCGCTTCATCACCGCCACCGAGCGCGGCGAGACCGTGTTGGTGAGCAGGGTGGCATAGGCCCGGGCCTCGGCCAGCAACTTGTCGTCCGGGATGACCCGGTTCACGAGGCCCATCGTCAGCGCCTCTGGCGCGCGGAACTTGCGGGCCGAGCAGAGCAGGTCGAGCGCGGTCGGCAGGCCGACCAGTCGCGGCAGCAGCCAGCTGATCCCGTGTTCGGCGATCAGGCCGCGCTGCGCGAAGGCGGTGGTGAAGACCGCCGATTCGCCCGCGAAGCGCAGGTCGGCGTAGAGCGGGATCACCATGCCGAGGCCGGCTGCCGGACCGTTGATCGCCGCGATGATGAACTTCGGGATCGCCGGGAAATAGGAGTAGTTCATCCTGAACTCGGGCAGCGTGCTGCCGCCGGGAAGCCCCTCCTGGACCTTGGTCGAGCGGTCGGCCGAGGCTCCCGACCCGATCGCCTGCAGCCCGCCCATGTCGGCTCCGGCACAGAAACCACGACCGGCACCGGTCAGGATTATGGCCCGTATCTCGGGATCGGCGCCGGCGCTGTGCATGGCGTCCTTGAGCTCGAGATGCATCTGCCGCGTCCACGCGTTGAGCTTTTCGGGGCGGTTGAGTGTGATCGTGCAGATGCGCTCCGCGACGTCATAGAGGACGGTCTCGTACGCCATAAGGGGGTCTCCTCCTGTGCATTCTTGTGAGTGGCATGATGAGCAAAACCCCGCGACGATACAAACGCTGGGGAGAGGCACAGGTGCGCTGAATGCGCGTTTGTGCTATTTGTTGCATGAGAAATGCAATCAATGAACCGAGGATAGAATGGCAAAGCGTGAGTTCGCCCATCCCAACGAGATGCAAAAATATGTGGGCCAGGAGATCGGTGTGAGCGACTGGGTCGAGATCACTCAGGAGCGGATCAACCTCTTTGCCGATGCGACCGGCGACCATCAGTGGATCCACGTCGACGTCGAACGGGCCAAGAAGGACATGCCGGGTGGCAAGACCATCGCCCACGGGTTCCTGACCCTGTCGCTGATCCCGATGCTCAGCCAACAGATCTCGCACATCAACAACGTGCGCAATGGCATCAACTACGGCTGCAACAAGGTGCGCTTCACCAGCCCGGTCCAGGCTGGCTCGAAGGTGCGCGCCCGCGCCAAGCTGATCGCGGCTGACCCGATGGACAAGGGCGGTGTGCGGCTAACCAACCAGGTCACCATCGAGATCGAGGGGCAGGAGCGTCCGGCCTGCGTGGCCGAGACCATGTCCATCGTCTACGGCACCTGAGGGGCTGCGTTTGCTGACACGCGAGGACCTGACGTCGGAGCGGATCGACCAGATCGTCGCCGACGCCCGAGCCGCCGGCTACGACTTCTTCCTGTCGTCGCCGGAGCGTGAGGCCAGCCTCAACGAGGCATTGCTCGACCGCCCGCCCGGCGAGGAGATCTGGATCTTCGCCTACGGCTCGCTGATGTGGAATCCGGCCC
>JAGNNA010000150.1 GCA_017990895.1 Reyranella sp. | reverse complement strand
GTGCTCTCGGTTGGCGACACCGATCTTGCGACCGTCCATACACCGGCGATCACGGCGTTGCGCTGGAGTTTGGAAGATGTCGGGCGCGCCGCCGCCGAGCTCCTGCTGCAGCGCCTGCGAGGCGATTTCGGCGGCGGGCAGTCGCGCGCCCTGCTCGAGGTCGATCTGGTGCTTCGAGAGTCCTGCGCTCCGCCGCTCCTGCGATCCGTGCAGCTCTAGCGGTATCCGATCCGCTCGAAGAACCTTGCGATCTCCGTTGCCGCGAGATCGGGCTGCTCGTAGTGGACGAAGTGGCCCGCATCTTCCGCAATGCCGGCTTCCACGTCCTGGAAGTAGTTTCCGACGACGTCGATCCAGGCCGACTTCAGCACCGGGTCATGGCGACCCCACAGAACGCGCGCGGGCTGGCTGATCATCGGCGGCTTGGGCGCGGTGCCCGCCATGACGGCGAGCCGGCCGGCATTCTGCGAGATGTACCAGTTGAAGCCGCCCTGGAGGTTGCCGGGGCGCATGAAATTGTCGACCCAGCGCTCCAGCACGCCGTCGAACGCGTCCTTGCGATGGCACCAGTGAGTGAGGAAATGCCGGAAGTAGGCGCGGCATGAATCGCGCGACGCGCCGACGATGGCAGGCGCGAACGGCATCTGGTGGAAGGTCTGGTACCAGATCTCGTTGATCTGTTCGGGGGCGCGCCAACGCGGGCCGACGCCGTGGGTGCCGCAGTTGAAGAAGAAGAGCCCGGCCACCCGGTCCGGATGCCTGATCGCCAGCCGCTGCATCACATAGGCGCCGACATCGTGGCCGACGAATCCCGCCCTGGCGATGCCGAGCCGGTCGAGCAGGGCCACGATATCGTCGGCCAGCACGTCGGGGCCGGCCTGGTCCGAAGGTCCCGTCGTGGGGTTGCCGCTTTCGCCGAAGCCGCGGAAGTCCGGGGCGATCAGCCGGAAGCGATCGGACAGCCGCTCGAACATCGGCTCCCAGGTCGCCCAGAATTCTGGCCAGCCGTGCAGCAGGAGCAGCGGCACGCCGCTGCCCGACTCGGCCACATGCGTGGGGAAGCCGCGCGTCTCGACGTAAGCGTGCCTGACCTCCGGCATGGTGTGTCTCCTCGTCAGCCCTTCTTCACCATCGCCTCGATCAGCGTCGGCCCGTCGGTCCGCGCCAGCGCCCGGTCGAGGGCGGCGTCGAAGCCTTCCGCCGTGTCCACCCGCTCGGCAGGCAGGCCGAAGCCCTCGGCGATTTTCGAGATGTTCATCGGCGGATCGTTGAAGTCCATGCCGATCGGCGTGTCGTTGCCGTGGAACAACTTCAGGCGGTTCTTGAGGATCTGGTAGCCCTCGTTGTTGGTGATCAGGAAGATCACCGGCAGCTTCTGGTTGGCGGCGCTCCAGATCGCCGAGATCGAGTACATTGCGCTGCCGTCGCCGATCACGGCCACGACGCGGCGCTTCGGTTCGGCGATCTGCACGCCGACGGCCGCGGCGATGCCCCAGCCGATCCCGCCGCTCACATTGCCGAAGAAGCTGTTGCGGTCGCGGAAGGGGAAATAGCTCGGCAGGGTCGAGGTGCTGGTGAGGCCTTCCTCGACGATGATGGCGTCCGTCGGCAGCTTGTCGCTGAGACGCATCATGAGCCATTCGGCAGGCAGGGGACCGGCCGTGGGCGTCGTGACCTTGGCTGCCTTCTGGGCACGCTGGGCGCTCCAGTTGCGTGTCGCGATCTCGGCCAGCGACGCCTTAGCCTGCTCGGCAAGCTTAGGGCCGCCCAGCTTCTTCAGCAACGGCACCAGGGCCTTGAGCGTCTCCTTCACATCGGCGCGCAGCGCGATCTCGGCCGGGAAGTTCTTGCCCATCTCCCAGTCGCGCAGGCCGATCATCGCCACCTTGGTGGTCTCGGGCAGCGGCTCGGTCTCGCTCCACACCGACATCTTGAGCACGTCGGCGCCGACGCAAAGCATCAGGTCGTAGTCGGAGAGGACACGACGCACGTATTTCTGGTCGCGGTTCAGCGCCCCGAGGTAGGCGGGATGCTCGGACGGGAAGTGTGCGCCCCAGGCCACGGTCTGCTGCAGCACCGGTGCGCCCAGCGTTTCGGCAAGTTCGGTGGCCTCCACGAAGGCGTCCGCCGTGGCGATCTCGTGCCCGGCCAGGATGACGGGTTTTTTTGCCGAGAGCAGGCGCCGGGCGAGCTGCTCCAGCGCCGCGTCGCTCGGGCGCACCGCCGTGTCGACGCGGGTGACGTCGCCCATGTCGATGGCCGCTTCGTTGTTCAGGATGTCGCCCGGCAGGGAGATGAAGACCGGTCCGGTCGGCGCCGTCAGGGCGACCTTGGCGGCGCGGCGCAGGATGCGCGGCAGATCCTCGATGCGGTTGACTTCGGTCGCCCATTTGACGACCGGCTGGGCGATCGGCACCAGCGGCGCGTAGAGCAGGGGCTCAGTCAGCCCGTGGCCCTGTTCCTGCTGGCCGGCGGTCACGATCATCGGAGTGCCCGACATCATCGAGGTGTAGATCGAGCCGATGGCATTGCCGAGCCCCGGCGCCACGTGGACGTTGCACGACACCAGCTTGCCGGAGGCCCGCGCATAGCCGTCGGCCATGGCGATCACGACGGCTTCCTGGAGGGCCAGCACGTAGCCCATCTCGGGGGCCGAGGAGAGGGCGTGCATGATCGGCAGCTCGGTCGTGCCCGGGTTGCCGAACATCTTGGTGACGCCCTCGTCCTTCAGCACGCGCAGGAAGGCGTCGCGGCCGGTGATGGTGTTGGGGACGTTCGCGTCGGGCATTCATTTCCTCCTCGTGAAGAGGCGAGGGTAGCGTGCCGCCGGGGCTCGTGAAATGATCGAGTGCATGACGGTTGGAAGACCACCCCGCGATGCGAAAAGTCCGTGACTGATATCGAGCGGAGAATTGCCGGCCTGACGTGTTGGCGTGGCCCGGTGACGATGGCGCCGCTGCTGGGTGGCCTGACGAACCTTTCCTATGTGGTGGAAGATGCCGGCGAAAAGTTCGTCGTGCGCTGTGGCGACGACATTCCTGTCCACCACGTCTTCCGCGATCGTGAGCGTGCCGCCTCGATCGCCGCCCATGCCGCGGGTCTGTCTCCCGAGGTCGTGTACACGGAGGCCGGAATCCTCGTGATGCGCCATATCGACGGGCGCACCTTTGCCGAATCCGATCTGCGCGCGAACATCCAGCGTCTCGCGCCACTGCTTCGGAAGTGCCACCGTTCGGTCGGCACGCATCTCGCCGGCCCCCCGAACTTCTTCTGGGTCTTCCATGTGATTCGCGACTACGCGCGCACGATCACGATCGCGGAGAGTCCATTCGCCGTCGACGTGCCGCGCTATCTCGAGGCGAACCGCGCTCTCGAAGCGGCGCAGGTACCGATGCCCATCGTCTTCGGTCATCACGACCTTCTGCCGGGCAACGTGATGGACGATGGCGAGCGTCTCTGGCTGATCGACTGGGAGTATGGCGGCTTCGGCACGGCCCTGTTCGACCTGGCCAATCTTTCGGCGAACGGCGCCTTCGGCGATGCAGAGGATGAAGCCCTCCTGGCTGCCTATTTCGAAGGCAAGGTTCCAGCTAGCCTGCGCGGTGCCTTCCGGGCCATGAAGGCGGCCAGCGCCCTGCGCGAGGCCATGTGGGCCATGGTGTCGGATATCCACCTGCAAATCACCGGCGCCGACTACAAGGCGCACGCGCGAACCTATCTGGGCCGCTTCGAGGAATTGATGGCCCACTGATTGCATGTCGCTCTGCAGGACTCGACTTCTGGGAGCGCATGATGAGCCTTCGCCAAATTCGCCTTGCCGTAGCGTTGGCTGCTGCGTCCTTGCTTCCGCTGTCGGCGGCGCAGGCCCAGGACAAGACGTTACGGATCGCCATGACGGCGTCGGACATTCCGACGACCACGGGCATGCCGAACAACGGATTCGAGGGCATGCGCTTCCTCGGCTTCCCGATCTTCGAAGGACTGATCCTGTTCGACCTGTCGAAGTCGGATCAGCTCGCGACTTTGCGGCCGGGCCTCGCCGAGAGCTGGAAGCAGGCGCCGGACGACAAGAAGACCTGGATCTTCAATCTGCGGAAGGGCGTGAAGTTCCATGACGGCACCGACTTCAACGCCGATGCGGTGATCTGGAATCTCGAACGAATCTTCAACAAGGACAGTGCGCAGTTCGAGGCGAACTCGGCCGGCATCATGCGCTCCCGCGTGCCGATTCTCGCGAGCTACAAGAAGATCGACGACAACACCGTGGCGCTCACCACGACGGTCGTTGCCTCCTATTTCCCGTGGATGGTGCCCTACATCCTCACCGCCTCGCCCACGCAGTGGGAGAAGGCCGGCAAGGATTGGAACAAGGTTGGCGCCGCCGGAGGCGCCGGCACCGGCCCCTTCAAGATCACCAAGGTCGTACCGCGCCAGTCGGTCTCGCTTGGCCGCAACGAAGACTACTGGGACGCTGGAAGGAAGGCCAAGGTCGATGCGGTCCTGCTGTTGCCGATTCCCGAGGCCAACACCCGCCTCGCGGCGCTGCGCTCCGGTCGTGTCGACTGGATCGAAGTGCCGCCGCCGGACGGTATCCCGTCGCTGAAGCAGGCCGGCTTCGTGATCTCGACCAACTCCTATCCGCACGTCTGGCCGTGGTTCTACAACATGGCCGCCAAGAACAGCCCGCTGGCCGACGTCCGCGTGCGCCAGGGGTTGAACTACTGCATCGACCGCAACGCCATCGTCTCGATGCTGAACGGCACAGCCGAGCCCTCCGTCGGCTGGCTGAAGCCCACGGATGCCGCGTTCGGCAATCCCGAGAATCGCTACACGTTCGATCCGGCGAAGGGCAAGAAGCTGCTCGCCGAGGCCGGCTTCACGCCGCAAAAGCCGCTTTCGTTCAAGGTCATGATCTCTACCTCGGGCTCGGGGCAGATGCTGCCGTTGCCGATGAACGAGGCGCTGCAGGAAAACCTCAAGCAGGCCTGCGGCGTCGACATCCAGGTGGATGCCGTCGAATGGCAGGTGCTGCTGAACGCCAGCCGCGCCACGCCCGATGCACCGTCGCTGAATGGGGCGATGGCGCTCAATGTCAGCTCCCCGTCGAGCGACGTCGGCATGATGTACCGCTACTTCGCCGCGGCGAACTTCTCGCCGATGGGGTCCAACTTCGAGCAGTGGAACGACGAGAAGTTCGAAACGGCGCTCAAGACGCTCGCCGAGGCGACGGACGAGGCGACGATCCTGCAGAACTTCAAGGCGGCGCATGAGCGGCTGGTCGACAACCCGCCCTGGCTCTACATCGTGCACGACCTCAATCCGCGCGCCTTCAACAAGAACGTGCAGGGTTTCGTCCCGGCGCAGTCCTGGTTCGTCGACCTGACGAATGTGAGCTTGAAGTAGCGCTTTTCCGAAGGCCTCCCCATTCCGATGGGGAGGTGGCGGCGTCATACGCCGACGGAGGGGTCATATGGGCGGTGGGGATGTGACCCCTCCGCCCGCGAAGAGGCGGGCACCTTCCCATTTGAATGGGGAGGAATATGAGAAGATCTCAGCGGACGCAGAGCTTCGGGATCTTCGACAGAGCCTCGATCGAGCAGACCTCGGTCGGGAAGAGGGCCCAGACGGCGGCAAGGATGACCGCAAGGAAGACGAAGGGCCGCAGGACGCGAAACACCACCGGCAGCAGCAGTTGCAGCACCCAGTAGCCGACGAGCAGGCCGACGACCGCCGCGAGCACGCGGTATTGCATGCTCCAGCTGTCCCATGGGCCGAGATTCGCGCGGGCGAGCAGTTCGTTGAGGTATTCCACGATCAGTCGCGGAACGGATCGGTCATGAGGATCGTGTCCTCGCGCTGCGGGCTGGTGCTGAGCAGCGCGACCGGGCAGCCGACCAGTTCCTCGACGCGGCGCACGTACTTGATGCAGGTCGCCGGCAGTTCGGCGAAGGAGCGGGCGCCCTGGGTGCTTTCGCTCCAGCCCTCGAACTCCTCCCAGATCGGCTTCAGCTTGGCCTGCGCGCCCATGGTGAAGGGGAAACGCTCGATGCGCTTGCCGTCGAGCTCGTAGCCGACGCAGACCTTGATGACCTTCTCGCCGTCGAGCACGTCGAGCTTGGTGAGGGCGATGCCGTCGATGCCGTTCAGCTTCACTGCCTGGCGCACCATCACGGCATCGAACCAGCCGCAGCGCCGGCGGCGGCCGGTGTTGGTGCCGAACTCCTTGCCGCGATCACCCAGGCCCTGGCCGATCTCGTCGGTCAGCTCGGTGGGGAAGGGGCCGTCGCCCACGCGCGTCGTATAAGCCTTGGCGATGCCCAGCACGTAGCCGACCGAGCCGTTGCCCATGCCGCTGCCGATCATGGCCTGCGCCGCTACGGTGTTGGACGAGGTGACATAGGGATAGGTGCCGTGGTCGATGTCGAGCATGGTGGCCTGCGCACCCTCGAACAGGATGCGCTTGCCGGCGGCGCGCAGCCCGTCGAGGCGCTCCCACACATCCTCCGCGAAGGGCAGGATCTTCGGCGCCAGCTCGAGCAGCTCGGCGGTCAGCTTGGCGGGGTCGATCGGCGGCTGGCCCAGTCCCTGGCGCAGCGCGTTGTGGTGCGCCAGCAGGGTGTTGACCTTGAGTGGCAGCATGTCCGGCTCGGCGAGGTCACCGACACGGATGGCGCGGCGGCCGACCTTGTCTTCATAGGCAGGGCCGATACCACGCCGCGTCGTGCCGATCTTGATGACGCCGGGCGCATCCTCGCGCCAGCCGTCAAGGTCGCGATGCAGCGGCAGGATCAGCACGGCATGGTTGGCGATCTTCAGGCTGGCCGGCGTCACCGACAGGCCCTGCGCGGTGACCTTCTTCACTTCCTCGAGGAAGTGCCAAGGATCGACCACGACGCCATTGCCGATGATCGAGAGCTTGCCCTCGCGGACCACGCCCGACGGCAGCAGCGCCAGCTTGTAGGTCTGGTTGCCGATGACCAGCGTATGGCCGGCATTGTGACCGCCCTGGAAGCGCACCACGACCTCGGCGCGCTCGCTCAGCCAGTCGACGATCTTGCCCTTGCCTTCGTCGCCCCACTGGGCGCCGATCACTGCCACATTGGCCATTGCCTGTTTTCCTTCGGCCGGTTCCCTTCACACACGAAAACGCCTCCCCGGGGCCGGTTCCGGAGAGGCGTGATGTCGGATAGCACTTCCCTCCGCCCGGAGCGAGGTGAAATGCATCCTCAGAGGGGAACGGCCTCGCCGTCGATCAGGGCGTGGCTGCAGCGCAGCCGCTTGGCCTCGTCCCGCGGCTCGGAGGCTGCGACCACTGCGCGCACGACGGCATAGCCCTTCGCCTGCCAGAACGACGCCTCGTCCCACCGCGTTTCCATCCCGACATAGAGCCGCGGCCTTTCCGGCGGCGGTTCGGAGGCGGCGAGCACCGCATCCATGTAGACGGTGAAACCGGTCGCCGGTTCACTGACCCCGTCCTCGGGATAGCCGGCGGAATAGCGTCCGCCCCGGGCCAGCTCCTCGCGGCCCTTGAGGGCGAATACCGAGAAGGAGACGCCCGTCTGGTACTCGAGGCCGCGATACTCGACCGGATCGATGGTCAGCGGCAGGTCGGGTTCGGCCGCGGCGACGAGTTTCACGACGTCGGCGAGGCGGGCAGCCTCCGCAGCGGCCGTCTCCGGCAGTTCCAGCCCGGCGAGTTGCGCGATGCCAATGTCCGCGGGACCGGCGGCGCGCAGGAGGCCGGCGAACAGATCCGCAACCGTCTTGTCGTCGGAGGCCTTGGCAATCCCGCCTTCGTCCTTGCGATCGAGCGCCCGCCGCAGGCGGTTCAGCGCCTCGGCGGGCTGGTTCAGGCCGTTGGCCACGGCGGCGACCAGGGTCGGCAGGTTGAGATCGACGGTCAGGTCGGAAACGCCGATGGCGCGCAGCGTATCGACCGCCAGCAGGACGGCTTCGGCATCGGCTTCCGCGCTGTCGACGCCGATCAGCTCGGTCCCGACCTGCGCGAATTGCCGCTCGGGCTTGAGCGCGCTGCCCCGGACACGGATCACGTTGCCGCCGTAGGAGAGGCGCAGCGGCCGGGGTTCGTGCTTCAGGCGGGTCACGGCGATGCGCGCGACCTGCACGGTCATGTCCGGCCGCACGCCCATCATGCGCTGCGAGACCGGGTCCATGAGCCGGAAGGTCTGGGAGGCGAGCGCGGCGCCCGGTCCGCCCAGCAGCGACTCCTCGAATTCGACCAGCGGCGGCTTCACCCGCTCGTAGCCGAACGCGGCGAAGCGCTCGATGGCGACGTCGATGGCGCGGGCTTCGCGCGCCGCGTCGGGAGGCAGCAGATCGGCGAGGCCCGCCGGCAGCAGGCCGCGATGGTCGTTGTCATTGGACGTCATGGTGCCGCTTGATAGCCGATTGCGTCGCCCTTGGGGAGACGGATGGCGGGGGGCGGCAGTGGCCGCTCGTTTTCCCATGGCGCATGGGTTATTGCTCCCCCGCTATGAATTCCGCATCCCGCCCGACCGTTTCCGTGGTGGCGCCCTGCTACAACGAGCAGGACGCCCTGCCCGAATTCCTGCGCCGGGTCGGCGCCGTGCTGGATGGAATTGTCGGTTCTAGCGAAATCGTGCTGGTCGACGACGGGTCGCGCGATCGCACCTGGGATGTGTTGGCGAAGGCCGCGAGCCGCGATCCGCGGATCGTCGCCGTGCGCCTGATGCGCAACCACGGCCATCAGCTCGCGCTCACCGCCGGCCTGTCGGTGTGTCGCGGCGAGCGCATCCTGATCATCGACGCCGACCTGCAGGACCCGCCGGAACTGCTGCCCGACATGATGGCGCTGATCGACCAGGGCGCAGACGTGGTCTACGGCCAGCGGCGTCAGCGCGAGAGCGAGAGCCTGTTCAAGCGCGCCACCGCCGCCATGTTCTATCGCCTGATCGCGCGCCTGACCGACGTACAGATCCCGCCCGATGCTGGCGATTTCCGCCTCGTCACGCGACGCGTGCTCGACCTGCTGCTCGCCATGCCCGAGCGCCACCGCTTCATTCGCGGCATGGTGGCCTGGATCGGCGGACGGCAGGTGCCATTGGTCTACGACCGCCACGCGCGGGTGGCCGGCGAGAGCAAGTACCCGATCGCCAAGATGGTCCGTTTCGCCGCCGATGCGATCACGTCTTTCTCGGTCGTGCCGCTGATGGCCTCCATGACCATCGGGTGGATCATGGCGGCCCTGGGGTTCGGCTTCTTCATCTACTCGATCGTGGGCTGGTGGGGTGGCCACACGCTGCCGGGCTGGACGTCATTGATGGCCGCGGTCGGCCTGCTGGGTGGCATGCAGTTCCTGATGCTGGGCATCATCGGCGCCTATCTCGGCCGCCTGTACGACCAGAGCAAGGGGCGGCCGCTGTTCATGATCCGTGACATCGTCGGCGGCCAGAACGGGGGGCCGCCGTGAGCGCGTCCGACCCGCAATCCTGGTCGGGCGAGCCGGCAGAGTTCGACGAATACGCGGCCGAGTACGAGGGCGGACTCGACAATCCCATCAAGCGCCTGCTGGGGAGCTCGCCCGACCAGTTCATCGCCGTGAAGGCGCGCTGGCTGCTCCGCAAGGAACCTTCGCTTCTGACCGGCGGGCCTTCGGTGCTCGACTATGGCTGCGGCGTCGGCAGCCTGATGCGTGTCCTGATCGGTCTCGGTGCCAAGGGTGCATTCACCGGCTGTGACATCTCGACCGGTATGTTGCGCCAGGTCGAACGGCGCTGGCCGCGCGAACTGGGCGCGCCCCCGCAGTTGGCGCCGCAGGAGGGCGCCCGCACGCCGTTTGCCGACGCGAGCTTCGACATCGTCATGATCAGCGCCGTCCTGCATCACGTTCCGGTCGCGGATCGGCCGGCGGTCTATGCCGAGCTCGGCCGCGTGCTGAAGCCGGGCGGCCGCATCTACGTTTTCGAGCACAATCCCCGAAATCCGCTGGTGCGGTATGTCACGGCCCGTACGCCGATCGACCGGAACGCCATTCTGCTCGACGCGGGCGAGGTGCGGCACGGCTTGCTCGACGCGGCGCGCTACACGCTCGAGACCGACTACCTGATGTTCATGCCGCCCGGTCTTCCCTTCCTGCGCGGCATCGATCGCCTGCTGACATGGCTGCCGATGGGAGGGCAGTATGCCATCAGGGCCCGCAAGGCGGCCTGAGGAGGGGCGGATGGATCGCCAGGCTTTCGAGACCGAACTGAAGCGTGACGGCTACGACGAAATCCTCACCGGCACGACCCAGGGACCCAAGCACAATGCCGAGCACAGCCATCCCTACGACGTGAAGGCGATGGTAATCGACGGCGCGATCACGCTCGCCTGGGAAGGTCAGACGCGGACGTTCCGCCCGGGCGAGATCTTCACCATGGCTCGCGGCTGCCAGCATACCGAGACGTTCGGTCCGGAAGGCGCCGTGACGCTGGTCGGTCGCAAGCACTAGTGACGAGGGCGACGCCAGGCTGGCAGCTCCTGCTGGCGTTCGCACTCTCCCTGGCGGTCCTCTGCGGCCTGATCGGCTGGCTGCAGAACGTCCACATCATCAGCTCCAACGGGATGTACAAGAGCATCCAGGCCGAGCCGTGGATCGTGAGCCCGTCGACGGCGCGGCTCGACCCCTCGAACTACCTGTTCTTCCCGCTCTATGGCGTCAGCGCGCGATTGCTCGACGCGCTCGGCATCCTGCGCGGCGTGCCGTGGAAGCAGTTCGCCTATCTCAATGCCTTCTGGGCGAGTCTCGGCACGGTGGTCGTCTATGCCTTCGCGCATCGTCTGACCGGGAACGCGCTCGCCGCGGCGCTGGCGTCCGTATTCCATCTGGGCTGCGGCTTCGTTCTTCTCCTGTCGGTCATCAGCGAAGACATCATGCCGGGCTACGTCCTGGTCCTCGGCTCGATGGCGCTGGCAGGGCTGTGGTTCGACAGGCCGACCTGGAAGCGCATCGCGGCCGTCGGCGTGCTGTTTACGCTGGGCTGGCTGATCGAATGGCGCCTGATGTTTCCGACCCTGCCGGCGCTCGTGCTGGCGCTGCTGGTGGCGCCGGAACCCACGAGGCGGCGCCTAGGCCATGTGCTCGTCCTGGTCGCGTCGATCCTTGCGATGTCGGGCATCGTCCAGCTGTCGTGGGAAGGACACAACGGCGCCATCGGCCTGCACGACATCCTGTGGACCGGGAAGGGCGTGGCCACGGGCTGGGCGGGACTGAGCTGGGACAAGGCCTGGATGATGCTGTCCGGGATCGGCAACTACCTGCTGCTGGTCGGCGGCTTCGTCGATCCCCGGTCGGCGAGGGAAGCGCTGCTCCCGCTGTCCCTCTCGGTCCTCGTGCAGGCTTCGATCTTCGCTGCGAGCGTGATCCTCCTTTGGCCGCGCCGGCACGACCCGCGGCTGCGCGCTGTCGCCAT
>JAGNNA010000514.1 GCA_017990895.1 Reyranella sp. | reverse complement strand
TCCACGCCATCCGGCATCATGGGCGGTACGTATCAGATGGTCGACGAGGCGGGCGCGAAGTTCGACATCGAGATCCCGACCTTCTCGCTCGACACGCCGACGGTACAGCGCAGCCTCAACTAGGCCGCCCTGATTAGAGGAGTAAGACGATGAACAAGATGGCGAAGCCGCGCGAGGTCGTTTCGTTCGCCACCGGCCTGTCACGGCCGTCGCGCGAGGAGGCCGAGGCCGCCGTCCGCACGCTGATCCGCTGGGCTGGCGACGACCCTGCGCGCGAGGGCCTGGCGGGCACGCCCGACCGGGTCGTGCGCTCCTACGAGGAGTTCTTCGCGGGCTACGACCAGGATCCGCGCGACATGCTGCAGCGGACCTTCGAGGAGGTCGAGGGCTATGACGAGGTCGTGGCGCTGCGCGACATCCGGCTTGAGTCGCACTGCGAGCATCACATGGTGCCGATCATCGGCAAGGTCCATGTCGGCTACCTGCCCGACAAGCGTGTCGTCGGCATCAGCAAGCTCGCCCGCGTGGTCGATGCGTTCGGCCACCGCCTGCAGATCCAGGAGAAGCTGACGGCGCAGATCGCCAACACGCTGCAGGAGGTGCTGCAGCCGCGCGGCGTCGCCGTCGTCATCGAGGCGGCCCACCAGTGCATGACCACCCGCGGCGTCCACAAGTCGGACGTGACCATGGTGACCAGCCGCATGCTGGGCGCTTTCCGCGACAATGGCGAGACAAGGCGCGAATTCCTGAGCATGATCGGGCGAACGTCGATCTAACCGCAACGCGCCCCGAGCAAGACAGGACATCATGGCCGGAGAGACCGTCAATTCCATCGAAATGCTGCGAAGGCTCGTGGCATTCGATACCACCTCGCGCAATTCCAACCTCGCCTTGATCGAGTACGTGCAGGCCTACCTGAAGGGCCACGGCGTCGATTCGAAG
The DNA here is from genome assembly GCA_017990895.1 of Reyranella sp. Classification (GTDB taxonomy): domain Bacteria; phylum Pseudomonadota; class Alphaproteobacteria; order Reyranellales; family Reyranellaceae; genus Reyranella. The sequence continues at coordinate 2,156 of JAGNNA010000514.1, read as the reverse complement.
CTCGTGCCCAACGAGGACGGCTCAAAGGCCAATCTCTTCGCCACCGTCGGTCCCAACATGCCGGGGGGCGTCGTCCTGTCGGGGCATACCGACGTCGTGCCGGTCGACGGCCAGCCCTGGGTCACCGACCCGTGGACGCTGACGCTGAAGGACGGCAAGTATTACGGCCGCGGCACCTGCGACATGAAGGCATTCTACGCTATTGGCCTCGCCATGCTGCCGGAGTTCCTCAAGGCTCCCCTGAAGAAGCCGATCCACTTCGCGCTGTCCTACGACGAGGAGATCGGCTGCTTCGGCGCGCATTCGCTGGCCGCCCGTATGGCGAGCGAAGTGCCGAAGCCGCGGGTCATCATCATCGGCGAGCCGACCATGATGACCGTGGTGCATGCCCACAAGGGCAGCCAGAGCTATGTCACCAAGTTCACCGGCTTCGAGGCCCATTCCTCGATGACCCATCTCGGCGTCAGCGCCATCCACTTCGCCGGCGAGTTCATCCACTACCTCAACACGGTGCAGGAGGAACTCGAGGCCGCGGCGCCGAAGGACAGCGAGTTCATGCCGGCCGCCGCGACCTTCAACGTCGGCACCATTATCGGCGGCACCGCGGGCAACATCCTGGCGCGCGAGTGCGAGGTCCTGTGGGGCTATCGCGAGCTGCCGACCCGCCCGATCGAGGAGCTGGGCGAGCGCGCCAAGAAGTGGCTGAAGGAAGTGCTGCTGCCGAAGATGAAGGCCAAGCACCCGGCCGCCGCCATCGAGACCGAACTGCGCGCCTCGACGCCCGCTTTCTCGCCCGAGGGCAACGACGACGCCAAGGTGCTGGCGGGAAGCTGGTCCGGCTCCAACACGGTCGGCGCGGTGGTCTATGCCACCGAGGCCGGCATCTTCCGCAAGGTGCTGGGCGTGCCAACGGTCGTCTGCGGCCCGGGCGACATCGCCCAGGCGCACCAGCCCAACGAGTTCATCCTCGCCTCGCAGATCGATGCCGGCGAGGAATTCATGAAGCGCGTGCTGGAGTGGTCCTGCCGGGACTGACGTGAGGAGGCCGTGCCGCACCTGATCGCCGTCGACTGGGGCACGACCTCGCTGCGTGGCGCCCGCCTCGACGAGGCGGGCGGCGTGCTGGAAGAGAAGAGCGCGCCGCTCGGCATCCTCAACGTTCCCCACGGCGACTTCGCGGGCGTCTTCGATTCGTTGTTTTCCGACTGGATGAGGCCGACGGGCAGCGTCTGCCTGATCTCCGGCATGGCCGGCAGCCGGCAGGGCTGGGTCGAGGCGCCCTATGTCGCCTGTCCGGCGGGACCGGAAGAGCTGAAGCGCCACCTGCACTGGATCGAGCCGGGACGGATCGCCCTCGTGTCGGGCCTCAGCGTCGAGCGGGGCGAGGTGCCCGACGTGATGCGCGGCGAGGAGGTGCAGATCTTCGGTGCGATGCGGCTCGCAGGTATGACCGACGGGCTGTTCGTGCTGCCCGGTACGCACAGCAAGTGGGCCACGCTGTCGGGCGGACGCGTCACGGGCTTCCGGACCTGCATGACCGGCGAGTTCTATGGGCTGCTCAGCCAGCATTCGATCCTCTCGCGCACCCTCGACGCCGATGCGCCGCTCGACGAAGCGACGTTTCTGCGCGGCGTGACGCGCGCGAGTGAAGGCAACGGGCTCCTGCACGATGCCTTCGGCGTGCGGGCGCTCGCCTTGTTCGACCGGCTGTCGCCGGTGCAGTCGGCGAGCTATCTCTCCGGCCTGCTGATCGGGGAAGAGCTGCGCCACGAAGCCATCGCCGCCCGCGACGTGATCGCGATCGGCGCACCGGCACTCACGGCGCGCTATGCTCTCGCCTTGAAGACGAAGGGTGTTGCCGTGCGCTGCTTCGGCGGCGAAGCGACATGGGCGGGCTTGAGGGCTTTGCAGGGATGACCACGATCGACAGGTTCCACGCCGCGATGCGCGAGTTGCCGCTGGTTGCCATCCTGCGGGGGCTGAAGCCCGAAGAGGCGCCTGCAATCGGCGACGTGCTCGTGGAAGCGGGTTTTCGCCTGATAGAAGTGCCGCTCAACTCGCCACGGCCGCTCGACAGCATCGCCGCCCTGCGCGCGCGCTTCCCCGATGCCGTCGTCGGCGCCGGCACCGTCCTGAAGGCAGTCGAGGTGCGCGAG
>JAGNNA010000149.1 GCA_017990895.1 Reyranella sp. | reverse complement strand
CCGAAGCTCTTGGTGTAGCGCTCGGCCAGCAGGCCGGAGACATAACCGCCATTGCCCGAGAGGCGCGGGCCGTTGAAGCCGGCCTTGATGATGAGTGTGTTGTCCACCGTGATCTCGCAATGTGAAAGCCGGGCGCCGAAGCTGCCGCGCGCATGCGGAGAATGCAAGCCTGCCGGGCCGTCTATCGGCTTGCATCGGATGCCGCGCTCGCCGAGGTTGAGGCGATGGGATCGGCTTTGCCGTGGGCGCTCGTGGCGCTGTGTTTTGCGCTCGGCGTGGCCAGTCGCTCGATCAGCGACACCTTCCTCGTCTTCGTGCCGGCGCTGCAGCACGCGTTCGACGCCAATCGCGGCTCGGTCACGCTGATCTACAGTTTCGCGCTGCTGGTCGGCGGCACCGCAGCGCCGATCACCGGCTGGATCCTCGACCGTTTCGGCCTGCGCACCCTCACCGTGGTCGGCGTGGTCGCGGCTGCGGCCAGCACCGCGGTCGCCTCGCAGGCCAGCCATCTCTGGCACCTCTATCTGTCGCTCGGCGTCATGATGGGATTCGGCGCGGCGTCGCTGTCCGGGATCCTGTCCTCGTCGCTGATCGGTCGTTGGTTCCCGGCCAATCGCCTCGGCGTGCCCCTCGCCGTCTGCTGGTCGGCCTCGGGCGTCGGTGCGATGGCGACCTTTCCGGCGGCGCAATATCTGATCGAGACCGACGGCTGGCGCCATGCCTATCTCGTCTTCTCGGGCGTGAGCGCCGCCTTCATCCCGCTGTTGCTGGCGCTGCCGTGGAAGACGATCGAGCGCGGGGCGCCGGGCCTCGCGCGACTGCGCGAGACGGCGGCGCCGGGCGTGACGGTGCGCGAAGCGCTGCGCGACTGGCCGTTCTGGGCCCTGACCTCGTCGTTCGCGCTGACCTCGATCGGCATCTTCGCGCTGATGCCGCAGACCATGGTCTATCTGCTGGAGCGCGGCATGGACGGTCCCTATGCGGCGCGGGCGATGGCGGTCGCGGGCTTCCTGACGCCGCTCGGCATGATCGGTTTCTCGTGGCTGGCCGATCGCGGCGGCCGGCGGCTGGCAGCGATCCTGGCCTATGCCTGCTCGATCGCCGGTGTCGGCGCGCTCGCCCTGGTGCGCGGGCCGGGCGACGATTTCTGGCTATGGACCTTCGTGCTGCTGTTCGGCGGCAGCATGGGCTCGCGCGGCCCGATGATCTCGACGCTCGCGACTTTGCGCTATCGCGGCGCGCATTTCGGCCGCATCTACGGGCTGATCGCCATCGGCATGGGGCTTGGCGGCTTTCTCGGCGCGTGGATCGGCGGCGTGCTGCATGACCTGACCGGCGGCTATGCCGCCGTCATGGTGCTTTCGGTCGTGGCGCTGGCGATCGCCGCCGCCACCCTGGGATCAGAAGCCGGCGCCCGCGAGCGTCTCAGCCGGTAAGCCGGACACGCCCCATGACATGTTGGTGACGGCGCCTCCCGCATATTGTGTTTCTGCCGGAGTCCGGCCACTATGCGCGGCATGTTGGACCGCATCGATTTTCCGAGTAGTCCCACTCCGCGGCGGCGGACCTAGCCGTGGCGCCCGGCCTTGAGTCCTGCCACGCGCTGGTGCTCAACGCCGATTTTCGGCCCCTGTCGTATTTTCCCCTGTCCGTCTGGTCCTGGCAGGATGCGGTGAAGGCGGTCTTCCTCGACCGCGTCAGCGTCGTTTCCCAGTACGATCGCACGATCCACAGCCCGACCTTCGAGATGCGGCTGCCCAGCGTCATCGCACTCAAGGAATATGTGCCGGCGGCCCGGCGGCCGGCCTTCACGCGCTTCAACGTGTTCCTGCGCGACCGCTTCACCTGCCAGTATTGTAACGGCGACTTCGCGACCAGCGAGCTCACCTTTGACCACGTGATTCCGAAGTCACGCGGTGGCCGCACCAGCTGGCAGAACGTCGTGACGGCCTGCAGTCCGTGCAACCTGCAGAAGGGCAACATGCTGCTCAAGGAAAGCGGCCTCGTCCTGCGCCACGTACCGACCGAGCCTTCCACGCAGATGCTACAGGAGCATGGACGCGCGTTCCCGCCGGGCTACCTGCACGAGAGCTGGCGAGATTTCCTGTATTGGGACAGCGAACTCGACCAAGGCTAGGCATTGGAGCGCGCAACTCCAGTTGCGCTCATATCGTGGCTATCGACGAAGCATGAGCGCAACTGGAGTTGCGCGCTCCCTTGATTCAGATCCGAGTCGATAGCCAGATCGCGAGGCGCGAGCCGGTCTTGATCACGGCCGAGAGCGCTTCGTAGGCGGGGGCCTGTTCCGCACCGGCGGCCAGCGCTGTGTCGCGATGCTCGATCTCGTCGTCGCGGAACTTCTCGACCGTCGCGCGCAGGTCTTTCTCGTCGTCACCAAGTGCAGCGGCCTGGTGCGCATAGTGCTCCTCGATCGTCTCCTCGACCGCGACAGTACAGGCCATCGCCGCCTTGTCGCCCATCAAAGCCGTGGCGGCGCCCAGCGCGAAACCCGCCACGCTCCACAGCGGCGAGAGGAGGGTCGGCCGCACGCGGCGCTCGACCAGCAGTCGGTCGAACACCTTGTTGTGCTCGCGCTCCTGGGCCGCCATGTGCTGGATGCGGCGGCCGGTCTCGCTGTTGGATCGGCCGGTCCAGCGCAGTGCCGCCAGCTGGCCCTCGTAGATGCGCACGGCGCCGAATTCGCCCGCTTGGTCGACGCGGATCGTGCGCTCGATCACCTCGCGGGCGTCGGGATCGCCGGGATTGCGGTTGTCTGCGGTCTTCATGCTCTGGCCATCCGTGAGAGGGACGATGCAAGGCCGGTCGCGAGGATCGCCGACAGGATCGCGTTCCAGCCGGCCATCGAGATCCCGAGCAGCGACCACACGACCGCGTCGCAGCGCACCATCTTGGCGCCGAACAGGTACTTCTTCAGCTGTTCCGGCGAGAGGCCCGTCGGCACCGTGCCGGTGCAGGATTGCGGGCCTGCCCACCAGCGATACTCGACACCGGCATGGAAGATCCCGATCGCCGAGGTGACTGCGATCGCGGCGATGGCGATGACCACGAAGGTCGTGGCGAGCCGCGGCCGGCCCGACGAGGCAAAGGCGGCGAGGCCTGCCACCATGGCCACGATGTGCGGCCAGCGCTGCCAGTGGCACATCTCGCAGGGCGGGAAGCCCATCACATATTGGAAGAAAAGGGCGCCGCCTATCATGACACCGCTGCCGAGCAGCGCGATCAGGCCGAGCTGGCTGGGGAGGGGGAGGCGCTGCGTGGCAGCCATGGAGCGATCCTAGAAGAGGAACCGAACGACGACGAAGCCCCCGATCAGGGCGAACAGGAAAATCCAGGTGAGCAAGGTGAGGCGCTTCTCGATGAAGGCCCGGATCGGCTCGCCGAACTTCCAGAGCAAGGCTGCCACGAGGAAGAACCGCAGGCCACGCGTCACGATGGACGCCCACACGAAAGTGAACAGGTCGAAATGCGCGGCCCCTGAAGCAATCGTCACCAGCTTGTAGGGGATCGGCGTCAGGCCCTTGATCAGGATGATCCAGGTCCCGTACTCGTCGAAGCCGGCGCGGAACGCGGCGAGGCCGGCCTGCAGCCCGTAGGTCTTGACCACCCAGGCGCCGAGCGTCTCGAAGAAGAAGTAGCCGATCGCGTAGCCGAACAGCCCGCCCAGCACAGAGCATACAGTGCAGACCAGGGCGATCCTGAATGCCTTGGCCCGGTTGGCCAGAATCATCGGCACCAGCATCACGTCCGGCGGGATGGGGAAGAACGAGCTCTCCATGAAGGAGACCACACCCATGGCGGGGATGGCGTTCTTGTGTTGGGCGAGGCGGATCACCCAGTCATACAGGCGACGGATCATGTGCGCGCGTTCCCTAGCAGGCGCGGTGCTGGTTTGGCAAAGTCGGTGCCATGAAAGCCCTCCATCTCGCCCGGCCGCTCACCCTGCCCAACGGCATCGTCCTCAAGAACCGCATCGGCAAGGCGCCGCTCACCGAGGGGCTGGCCGACCCGATGAACCGCGCGACGGAGCGGCATGTCCGGCTCTACGGGCGCTGGGCGGCGGGCGGGGCGGCCGTCGTCGTCACCGGCAACGTGCAGATCGACCGGCGCTATCTCGAAAGGCCGGGCAACGTGGTGATCGACGGCAATGGCGGGCTCGATGCCCTCCGCGCCTACGCGCAGGCCGGCACCGCCAACAGCACCCAGCTCTGGATGCAGATCAATCATCCCGGCCGGCAGACTCCGCGCCGCGTCTGCGAGCAACCCGTGGCACCCTCGGCGGTGCCGCTGGCGCTGCCCGAGAGCGCCTTCGCGCACCCGCGCGCCATGACGGCGGACGAAGTGGCCGACGTGCCGCGCCGCTTCGCCGAGGTCGCGCGCGTCGCCCGCGACGCGGGCTTCACCGGCGTGCAGATCCATGCGGCGCACGGCTACCTGCTCAGCCAGTTCCTGACGCCGCTGGTCAACAGGCGCGACGATCGCTGGGGCGGCGATATAGCTGCGCGTGCCTCCCTGCTGCTCGAGGTGGTGAGCGCGGTGCGAACCGCGACGGCGCCGGATTTCTGCATCTCCGTGAAGCTCAACTCCTCGGACTTCCAGCAGGGCGGCTTCTCCAACGAGGAGTGCCTGATGGTCGTGAAGTGGCTGGGAGAGGCCTCGGTCGACCTCATCGAGATCTCCGGCGGCAACTACGAGAAGCCCGCGATGATGGGCAGTGGTGCGAAGGAAAGCACCGTGCGCCGCGAGGCCTACTTCCTCGACTATGCGCGGCTGATCAAGCAGGCGGCAACGGTGCCGGTCATGCTGACCGGCGGCTTCCGCACGCTCGCTGCGATGGAGGCGGCGCTGGACGAGGGGGCCTGCGACATGTTCGGGCTCGGCCGGCCGATGTGCGTCGACACCGACCTGCCGAACAGGCTTCTGCGCGGTGAGACGGATCGAGCCGAAGCCTATGAGGAGCGCATCGTTCCCGCAAAGGCCGGGCTCGGCTGGTTCTGCCTGCAGCTCATCGCGCACGGCGACGGACGCGCGCCCGATCGCATGCTGAGCGGCGACGATGCGATCCGCGGTTACCTCGAGAACGAGGAGAGGACCGCTGCAGCGCTCGAGCGAAGCTAGCGGCGCGAAGTGGCGCGGCCGCTTTCGTACCAGCCCTTGCTCGCATTCACGATCTTCACCACCGACAGCATGACCGGCACCTCGATGAGCACGCCGACCACGGTGGCCAGAGCGGCGCCCGACGAAAAGCCGAAGAGGCTGATGGCGGCCGCGACCGCCAGCTCGAAGAAGTTGCTGGCGCCGATCAGCGCCGAAGGGGCGGCGATGCAATGCTGCTCGCCAGCGGCGCGGTTGAGGAGATAGGCAAGGCCGGAGTTGAAGTAGACCTGGATCAGGATCGGCACGGCCAACAGTGCGATGATCAGCGGCTGCGCGATGATCTGCTCGCCCTGGAAGCCGAACAGCAGGACGAGCGTCGCCAGCAGGGCGACCAGCGAAGCGGGCTGCAGAAGTGCCAGGAGGCGGTCGAGACCCGCCTGGCCGCCCTTCGCCAGGGCCGCGCGACGCACGAGCTGGGCCAAGGCCACCGGTATGAGAATGTAGAGCACGACCGACAGCAGCAGCGTGGGCCACGGTACCACGATCGCCGAGAGACCGAGCAGCAGCCCCACGATGGGCGCGAAGGCCACGAGCATGATCGTGTCGTTCAACGCCACCTGGGTCAGCGTGAAGTCGGGCTCGCCGTTCGACAGGTTGCTCCACACGAATACCATCGCGGTGCAGGGCGCGGCGGCCAGCAGGATGAGCCCGGCAATGTAGCTGTCGATCTGGTCGGCCGGCAGCCAGGGCCTGAACAGATAGCCCACGAACAGCCAGCCCAGCAGGGCCATCGAGAACGGCTTCACCGCCCAGTTGATGAACAGCGTCACCCCGATGCCGCGCCAGTGCGTGCGCACCTGCGCCATGGCGGCGAAGTCGACCTTGATCAGCATCGGAATGATCATCAGCCAGATCAGCGCCGCGACCGGCAGGTTCACGTGGGCCACCTCGGCCGTGCCGACGGCATAGAAGAAGGCGGGAAAGAAATGTCCCAGCGCGATGCCGACGACGATGCACAGGGCGACCCAGAGGGTCAGGTAACGCTCGAAAAGGGACATGCGGGTCGTCTCCGGATCGTCTGTCGAGGCTGACCGTCGACTCATGACGGCCTTCAGAGTAATACGTATGTCACATTTTTGGATTATTCGAGAACTATGGAAGCATCGGACGCCGCCGCCGGATTCAGTGCCCTTTCGCAGGAAACCCGCCTCAATCTGATGCGGATTCTGGCGACCAAGGGGGCTTCCGGCATGGCGGCCGGCGAACTCGCCAGCGCGCTGGGGCAGCTGCCCTCGACGCTGTCGTTCCATCTGGCCGCTCTCGAACAGTCCGGCCTCGTCCAGTCCACCCGGCAGGGCCGTAACATCATCTATGCGGTCCGCTTCGCCGGTTTGCGCGCGCTCTTCAGTTTTCTGACGGAGACGTGCTGTGGCGGACGACCGGACCTCTGTGGCGACTTGGCGCGACTCCTGCCCGACGATCGACCCGAGGTTCACATGGCTCCCGCCTTCAACGTCCTGTTTCTGTGCACGCGAAACTCCGCCCGCTCGCTCATGGCCGAAGCGATCCTCGAACAGGTGGGCAAAGGCCGGTTCAACGCCTATTCCGCCGGCTCCGATCCGGCGGGAGAGTCGATGCCGGAGGTGCTCGCCAAGCTTCGCGCCCTGGGGCATGAGGTCGAGGGGCTGCGCTGCAAGTCGTGGGACGAGTTCACCGGACCGAACGCCCCGCGCATGGATTTCGTCATCACGCTGTGCGACGTGCTCGACGGCCAGCAGTGTCCGGACTTCGGCGAGCGGCCCGTGACGGGCGCCTGGCCGCTGCCCGATCCCGCCAAGTTCATGGGATCGGACGTGGAGCGCGCCACGATGATCAACGAGCTCTACGGCATGATCCGCCGGCGCCTCGAGATCTTCGTCAACCTTCCCTATGCGTCGCTCGACCGGATGGCGCTCAAGAAGCGCCTCGACGAGATCGGCGACTCCGCCAAGGCACCGGCGTGAGCGGGCGGAGCGAACGATGAAGGTCGGCATCAACGGCATGGGGCGCATGGGACGCCTCGCCCTGCGGGCTGCGTTCGGCGGCATCCCGCGCCCCCCGGACGATCCGCGGCGCGACAACCGCCTCGAGGTCATCCACGTCAACGAGATCAAGGGCGGGGCGGATGCCACCGCGCATCTGCTCGAGTTCGACAGCATGCACGGCCGCTGGCACACCACTTTCGAGGTCGACGGCGAGCGTGGCCTGGCGGTCGGCGGCACCTATCTGGGCTTCAGCGCCGCCGCTTCGCCCGGAGACGTCGCCTGGGGCGATCTCGGCTGCGAGCTGGTGCTCGAATGCACCGGCAAGTTCCTGAAGCCGGAGCAGCTGCAAGCCTACTTCGATCGCGGCGTGAAGAAGGTGATCGTTGCGGCACCGGTCAAGAACGAGCGGGCGCTGAACCTCGTGCTGGGGGTCAACGATCATCTCTACGAGCCCGAGCGTCATCACCTGCTGACGGCGGCCTCCTGTACCACCAATTGCCTCGCACCCGTGGTCAAGATCGTGCACGAATCGATCGGAATCCGGCACGGCCAGATCACGACGATCCATGCGCCGACCAACACCAACGTCGTCGTCGACGCGCCGCACAAGGACCTGCGCCGCGCACGCTCGGCCATGCTGTCGCTGCAGCCGACGACGACCGGCAGCGCCACGGCGATCACGGTCATCTATCCCAAGCTCAGGGGGAAGCTGAACGGCCATGCCGTCCGCGCGCCGGTGCTGAACGCGAGCCTCACCGACTGCGTGTTCGAACTGAAGCGCGCCACATCGGAAGCCGAGGTCAACGCGCTGTTTCAGGAGGCGGCCAAAGGGTCGCTGGCTGGAATCCTGGGCTACGAGACGCGGCCCCTGGTGTCGGCGGACTATTGCAACGACGCGCGCAGCTCGATCGTCGACGGGCCGAGCACGATGGTGACCGACGGCACGCTGCTCAAGGTCTATGCCTGGTACGACAACGAGGTCGGCTATGTCTGCCGCATGGTCGATCTGGCAAGAAAGGTGATCGAAGCAGGCGCCTGATGGGCACGTCGACGCGCGACTATCTGATCGTCACCGCATCGTACTTGGGCTTCACCCTGGTCGACGGCGCGCTGCGCATGCTCGTGCTGCTGCACTTCTTTCAGTTCGGCTACTCGCCGTTCACGCTGGCCTTCCTGTTCCTGCTCTACGAGTTCGCCGGCATCGCGGCCAATCTCGCCGGTGGCTGGCTGGCCACGCGCTTCGGCATCCCGCGCATGATGAAGACCGGCCAGCTGCTGCAGATCATGAGCCTGTTCCTGCTCTCGGCGCTCGATTCATCCTGGAGCCCTTTGCTCTCCATCGCCTGGGTCGTCGTGGCACAGGGCCTGGCCGGGCTCGCCAAGGACTTCACCAAGACCGCCTCCAAATCGGCCATCAAGGCGACGGCGGGAGAGGGTACCGGGCGCCTTTTCAAGTGGGTGGCGTGGTTCACCGGCTCGAAGAACGCCATGAAGGGCCTGGGCTTCTTCGCAGGCGGCCTGATGCTCGAGGCGGTGGGTTTCCGTGCGGCGCTCTGGCTGATGGCTGCGCTGCTGCTCGTCGTCCTTCTGGCCGGATGGCTGCTGCTGCCGCGCGAGCTGGGGAAGGCGAAGGCCTCGAAGAGCGTGCGCGAGCTGTTCGCCAAGTCGTCGGCCGTCAACCTGTTGGCGGCCGCGCGCGTCTTCATGTTCGGCGCGCGCGACGTGTGGTTCGTCGTCGGCCTGCCGGTGTTTCTCTACGCCTCGGGCTGGCGGTTCGTGGAAGTGGGTGCGTTTCTCGCCGCCTGGACGATCGCCTATGGCGGGCTGCAGGCCGTGGCGCCCGTTCTGGTGCCGCGCAGTGCCGACGGGCTCAGCCGCGAAGTGCCGGGCGCGCGCCTCTGGGCGGGCCTACTGCTCGCCGTGCCCTTGGCGATCGTACTGGTCATGAACAGTCCGCTCGATCTGGGTCCCGACCTCGTCGTCGTGGTGGGGCTGGCGGTGTTTGCCTTGCCCTTCGCCGTCAATTCCTCGCTGCACTCCTACCTGATCCTGGCCTATGCCGGCTCGGAGAAGGCGGCCGAGGATGTCGGCTTCTATTATGCCGCCAACGCCTGCGGCCGCCTCGCCGGCACATTGCTCTCCGGACTGTTCTACCAGTGGGGCGGCATCGGCTTCTGCCTCGGCGGCTCGGCGGCGATGCTGCTCGCCTGCTGGATCGTCACCTTCCTGCTACCGGCGCACCGGGGCGAGTCCCGGCCTCTCGGAAGCGCGGCCTGAGCCCCATCGAAGGGCACCTGCCTTGCGCTGGCGCAAGGCGTGACGGTCGGCCTTGTGCGTCCCTCACCATCCGTAGGCCGCCACGCTCGGAGTGAAGACATGGCATCCAGTATCGCACTCGGACTCCTCGCGGCACCCACGCGCCACCTCTTCTTCACGGGCAAGGGCGGGGTCGGAAAGACCACGCTGGCCTGCGCCACCGCCCTCGCGCTCGCAGATCGCGGCAAATCCGTCCTTCTCATCAGCACCGACCCGGCCTCGAACCTCGACGAGATGTTCGCCACGACGCTGTCGAACGCGCCGCAGCCGGTGCCTGGCGCGCCCGGCCTGTCGGCCATGAATATCGATCCGGAAGTCGCGGCGGAAGCCTATCGGCAGAGGGTTCTGGAGCAGCTCGGCCCGGATGCCTCCGATGCCGAGCGCGCCACGGTACGCGAACAGCTCTCTGGCGCCTGCACGATGGAGATTGCCGCCTTCGACGAGTTCGTCGGCCTGCTGGCCACCCGCGGCGAAGCGTTCGATCATGTCGTGTTCGATACCGCGCCCACCGGACACACGCTCCGCCTGCTCAGCCTGCCCCGGGCCTGGACCGGGTTCCTGAAGGGTAACGACCGCGGCGCCTCGTGCCTCGGCCCGCATTCCGGCCTCAAGATGCAGGAAGAGAGATTCCAGGCGGCGCTCTCCACCCTTGGCGACGTCGAAAATACGACCATCATCCTCGTCAGTCGCCCCGATCGCGGCGCCATGCGCGAGGCCGCGCGGACCAGCGCCGAGCTTCGGGCCCTCGGGCTGGCCAACCAGCGCCTCGCCATCAACGGTATCTTCGCGGCGACAGACCCCGGCGATGCAGTGGCGCGATCGATCGAGACACTCGGCCGGCAGGTCCTCGACGACCTGCCGGACTCCCTGCGCCCGCTGCCCCCGGACCGTATCCCGTTGCGATCGTTCGACATGGTCGGACTGGACGCACTTCGCCACATGCTCGGTGGGGAGTCGGAACGCCCCGTCGATGCCGTCGCGGACGACACACCGGCGGCGCCCGCGATTCCCGGGCTGGGCCGGCTGGTCGACGAACTCGCGTCGGCCGGCCGTGGGCTGATCATGGTGATGGGCAAGGGCGGCGTCGGAAAGACCACCATCGCCGCCGCGCTGGCGGTGGGTCTGGTGAAGCGCGGACACGGCGTTCACCTCAGCACCACCGATCCGGCCGCCCATGTCGCATCGACGCTCGGCGCGACGATGGATGGCCTCCGGGTCGACCGGATCGATCCACGCGAGGAAACGCAGCGCTACATTGCCAAGGTCATGGCTTCCCGCGCGGCGGATCTCGACGAGGCGGGCCTCGCCTTGCTGCGCGAGGACCTCGCCTCGCCCTGTACGGAGGAGGTCGCGGTCTTCCATGCCTTCTCACGCATCGTGATGGAGGCCCGCAGCGCCTTCGTCGTGCTCGATACCGCTCCGACCGGCCACACGCTGCTGCTGATGGATGCGACCGGCGCATATCACCGCGAAATGACCCGAAACGTCGGCACGCATGCCCAGGGCCGGGTGGTGACGCCGCTCATGCGGCTGCAGGATCCGGACTATTCGCGCATCATCCTGGTCTCGCTGCCCGAGACCACGCCGGTTTCGGAGGCCGCCGCGCTGCAGGAGGACCTGCGGCGTGCACACATCGAGCCCTATGCTTGGGTCATCAATCGAAGCCTGGTGGGAAGCGGCACGCACGACCCGTTGCTCGTCAGGCGTCTGAGCAGCGAGCGCGCACAGATCGCGAGGGTGCGGCAGGGCCTCGCCCAGCGGCTCTACATGCTTCCGTGGCAGGCGAGCCCGCCAGAAGGACTGACGGCTCTGGCCGGCCTGGTGGTCTAGCGGCCTGTCGAAGGGTTCCCCATGGAAGGATAATCTGGATCAACGACGCCGGCCCCGCGATGGGATGTCATGCTGCTCATCGCCACCCTTGGCCTCATGGAGTTTCCATGACGACAGTCGTTTTCCGCGTCCCGCTCGTGGCCTCGCATGATTACGACG
>JAGNNA010000513.1 GCA_017990895.1 Reyranella sp. | reverse complement strand
CTCTCGGCGCGTTCGCTGCCGTCGTCGAACGCCTTCACGATGGGCGCGCAGCCCGTTGGCTGCACGGTGACCATCTTCGGCCGCTTCGAGCCGATCCACCCCATCGCCTCCATTTCGTCGAAGGCCTTCCACATGCCGACCATCCCGGTGCCGCCGCCGGTCGGATAGATTACCCAGTCGGGCAGTTCCCACTCGAGCTGCTCCGCCAGCTCGTAGCCCATGGTCTTCTTGCCTTCGGCGCGGTACGGCTCCTTCAGAGTCGAGACGTCGTACCAGCCGAGTTCGCGGGCCTTCTGGCCGGCGAGCTTGCCGGCGTCGGTGATGAGGCCGTCGACCAGCGTGATCTGCGCGTCGTACAGCCGGCATTCGTCGATGAACGGCTGCTTGGCATCGCGCGGCATGAAGATCTCGCAGCGGATGTCGGCGGCGGCGGCATAGGCGGCGGCCGCATTGCCGGCATTGCCGGCGGTGGGCAGGGTGACGGTGGTGGCGCCGAGGGCCTTGGCGCGGGTGAGGGCGGCCGACTGGCCGCGGGCCTTGAACGAGTTGGTGGGATTGAACGACTCGTCCTTGATGTAGAGCCGCTCGAGCCCGATGTCGTTGGCGAGCCGACAACAACGCAGCAGCGGGGTGAAGCCTTCGCCGAGGGTGATCGGCTGCTCGCCGGGGAAGAGCGGGAGCATCTCGCGGTAGCGCCACATGTTCGGCACGCGCGCCGCCAGCGACTCACGGCGCCAGCCCTTCGCGCGGTCCATGTCGTAGCGCGCGAAGAGCGGCATGCCGCACGCCGGACAGACGTGGTGCCGCTCGCGGGCGTCGAACGGCCCCGCCCCACACGGCACGCTGCATTCCAGGTGGCTGAAAAACATCGTGGCGGCGGCCCCGTCTGAAGGAGGAGGTGTTACTTGCCGAGGAGCTCCTCGTCCTTCTTGCGCTGGAGCTCATCGATGGCGCGGACGGCACTGTCGGTGATTTTCTGCACCTCGTCAAGTCCCCGTTTTTCGTCGTCCTCGGAGATGACGTGATCCTTCAGCATCTTCTTGAGCTTGTCGTTGGCGTCGCGGCGCACGGTGCGCACATGGTTGCGGCCTTCTTCCGCCGCCTTGTGGACGTGTTTCGAGAGATCCTTCCGGCGTTCCTCGGTGAGTGCCGGAATGGGGATGCGGATCACCTTGCCGTCGGAGGCGGGATTCAGGCCGAGGTCCGACATGCGGATCGCCTTCTCGAGGCTCGCCATCGTGCTCGGATCGAAGGGCTGCGCCACGATCATCGACGGCTCGGGAATCGACAGCGTCGCGATCTGGTTCAGCGGCAGCTTGCTGCCGTAGGCCTCGACCATGATGTTCTCGAGCAGGCCGGTGCTGGCCCGGCCGGTGCGCACACCGGCGAGTTCGCGCCGCACGTGCTCGACCTGGCCGTCCATCCGCTTGCGCGCTTCGCCGTACAGTCCCTTCAGATCGTTGACGTCCATCACAGGTCTTTCCGCCGGCCGCTGCAATCGTCGTCGGCCGCGCTCGAACACATCGGGGCCCGGGCCCCGGGGCTTGGGTCTCGGACTAACCCGACACGGTGGTGCCGACGGGCTCGCCGTTCACCACGCGACGCACGTTGCCCGGCGTGCGCAGGTTGAACACGACGATCGGCAGCTTGTTGTCCATGCACAGCGAAATCGCCGTCGCGTCCATCACCTGCAGGCGATCCTGCAGCACCTGCAGGTAGGAGATGCGTTCGTAGCGCGTGGCGTCGGGGTGCTTCACCGGATCGGCGGTGTAGATGCCGTCGACCTTCGTGGCCTTCAGGATGACGTCGGCCTTCACCTCCATCGCGCGCAGCGCCGCGGCGGTGTCGGTAGTGAAGTAGGGATTGCCGGTGCCGGCGGCGAACACCACCACGCGGCCCTTTTCGAGATGGCGGATGGCGCGGCGGCGGATGAACGGCTCGGCGACCGCCCGCATCTCGATGGCGGAGAGCACGCGCGTGGGCACGCCGTGCGCCTCCAGGGCGTCCTGCAGGGCCAGGGCGTTCATGACCGTCGCCAGCATGCCCATGTAGTCGGCGGTCGAGCGGTCCATGCCGCGGGCGCTGGCGGCGACGCCGCGGAAGATGTTGCCGCCGCCGATGACGATCGCGGTCTGGACGCCGAGCGACTGGATGTCGGCGATCTCCTCGGCGATGCGCGTGGCGACGTTCGGATCGATGCCGTAGGCGCCGTCGCCCATCAGGGCTTCGCCCGACAGCTTCAGCAGGACGCGGGAATAGCGGTGGGACGAGGCGGGCTCGGCAGGCGTGGACGGCATCTCAAGCGGGCATTATAGGCCAGCGGCGCGCCCGTGGAGCGGCGCGCCGCGGCACGATGAACGGGCTACTCGGCGAGTTCGCCGAGCTTGAAGCGCACGAAGCGCGTGACGGTGACGTTCTCGCCGGTCTTCGCCGTGGCCGCCTGCAGCATCTGCTGCACGGTGACGTTGGGATCGCGCACCGACGGCTGATCGAGCAGACACACCTGCGAGTAGTAGCTTCCGAGCTTGCCCTCGACGATCTTGTCGATCACGTTGGCCGGCTTGCCGGAACCTTCGAACTGGCCGCGGTAAATGTCCTTTTCCTTCTCGAGCTCGGCGGCCGGCACCTGGTCGCGGCTGACGTAGCGCGGATCGGCGGCCGCGATGTGCATCGCGATCTCCCTGGCCAGCGCCTGGAAGTCGTCGGTGCGGGCCACGAAGTCGGTCTCGCAGTTGACCTCGACGAGCACGCCCACCTTGCCGCCCATGTGGATGTAGTGTCCGACGACACCTTCCTTGGTGGCGCGCCCGGCGCGCTTGGTGGCGCTGGCGACACCCTTCTTGCGAAGGATCTCGATCGCCTTCTCCATGTCGCCGTTCGCCTCGGCCAGCGCACCCTTGCAGTCCATCATGCCGGCGCCGGTCTTGTCGCGCAGCTGCTTCACCATCTCTGCCGTGATTGCCATCGAAGTCTCCATCAGCGGCGCGCCATGGCGCCGTCGCGCCGGCGTGCGGCGCGGTACAAGAAACGGCCGGCCGGAGATCCGCTCCAGGCCGGCACGGGATGAATCGAGCCTGACGAGCGGACTACGCCGTGGGCGTC
>JAGNNA010000512.1 GCA_017990895.1 Reyranella sp. | reverse complement strand
GCGTTCCTGCGGCTTCAGCTTGTCGGGGTTCATGGCGAGGCACATCGAGCAACCGGGCTCGCGCCACTCGAAGCCCGCTTCCTTGAAGATCACGTCGAGGCCTTCGGCTTCCGCCTGTTCCTTGACGAGGCCGGACCCGGGCACGACCATGGCGTTGACGCCGGCGGCGACCTTCTTGCCGGCGACCACCTTGGCGGCAGCGCGGAGGTCCTCGATGCGGCCATTGGTGCACGAACCGAGGAAGACCCGCTCGACCGCAATGTCGGTGATCCGGGTGCCCGGCTTCAGGCCCATGTATTCGAGAGCCCGCCACTTGCTGGCGCGCTTGTTGGGATCCTGGATGTCGTCGGGGTTGGGAACGACGCCATTGACCGAGATAACGTCCTCGGGGCTCGAGCCCCAGGAGACGATCGGGGGGAGTTTTCCGGCGTCGAGCACCACGACCTTGTCGTAGTGGGCGTCGGCATCGGAATAGAGGGTCTTCCAGTACTCGACGGCATGGTTGTAGGCCGCGCCCTTGGGAGCGCGCGGGCGGCCCTTGACGTACTCGAAGGTCTTTTCGTCGGGGGCGATCAGGCCGGCGCGGGCACCGCCCTCGATGGTCATGTTGCAGACCGTCATGCGGCCTTCCATCGACAGGGCGCGGATGGCTTCGCCGGCAAACTCGATGACGTGGCCGGTGCCGCCGGCGGTGCCGATCTCGCCGATGATGGCGAGGATGATGTCCTTGGCGGTGACGCCGGGCGGCAGCTGGCCATCGACACGCACCAGCATGTTCTTGGCCTTCTGCTGGATCAGCGTCTGGGTGGCGAGCACGTGCTCGACCTCGGAGGTGCCGATGCCGTGGGCCAGAGCGCCAAAGGCGCCATGGGTCGAGGTGTGGCTGTCGCCGCAGACGATGGTCATGCCGGGCAGGGTGAAGCCCTGCTCGGGGCCGACGATGTGAACGATGCCCTGGCGCTTGTCGAACGGGTCATAATACTCGATGCCGAAATCGCGGGTGTTTTCGCCCAGGGCGGCGATCTGGATGGCGCTTTCGGGATCGGGATTGGGCAGCGAGCGGTCGGTGGTCGGGACGTTATGGTCGACGACGGCGAGGGTACGCTCGGGCGAACGCACCTTGCGGCCGTTCATGCGCAGGCCTTCGAAGGCCTGCGGGCTGGTGACCTCGTGGACGAGATGGCGATCAATGTAGATAAGGCTGGTCCCGTCCTCGTTGTTCGAAACAAGGTGATCGTCCCAGATCTTATCGTACAGAGTTCTACCGGCCATTTTCCGTGGGCTTCCAGCTCGGGTTGCGGGGTAACGGGGCGTAATAGGCCCCGCTGGTGTGCCGGGTCAAGATGAGAGGACGATCAGGCGGTTACAAGGGTGCGGCTTGCCCGACCAGCCGATTGACGCGGAAGGCTCCGAGGAGCGTCGTGTCGATGCCGATGTGGCGGCGGTTCCAGCCCGCGATGGCGAGTTGCGCGGTGGCCCGCGAAAGGGCGTTGACCGCCGCGGCGCCGATGACGCCGAACAGCGGGATCGCCGCCAGCTCGACCAGCAGGCCGACCAGCATGATGGCGCCCCAGATGCGCACGTAGTCACGCTCGTGCCCGGTCATCATCATGACGATGCGGGAGGGGCCGGTGGCGGCATCGAACAGCAGGCCGGTGCTGAGCAGGATCAGCACCCAGTAGCCGTCGGACGAATGGGCGCCAAACAGCGACAGGATGGCGTCGCCGAAGATCAGGTAGCCGACGAACACCGCCAGCGAGAACAGGAATCCGGCCCAGGCGCAAAGGGCGGTGATGGCCTGTGCGGCGCGCAGCTCGCCGGCGTGGTAGTGGCGCGACACCATCGGGGCGACGACCAGGGTGATGGCGAACATGAACAGGGTGAGGAGGCCGGCAGTGCGGAAGGCATTGAAATAGATGCCGGCCGCCTCGGTGGTGAGCAGCAGGCCGATGAAGATGGTGTCCATGTTGAGGGCTGCCGCATCGATCACCGTGCCGACAAGGAACCAGCGGCTGGCCGTGCCGTGCTCGCGCCAATAGGGGCCGAGTTCGCCGAGGCCGGGGGCGATGGCATAGCGACGGGCGCGGGCGAGGCCGTATTGCAAGCCGAGCGACAGGGCGAGGAGCACGGCGGTCAACAGCAGGGCCTGCCAACCTGTCAGTGGCCAGCCAAGCGCAAACAGGGCGACGACGGCGAGCGGGGTCAGGACCCGCCAGAGGATGTCGCGCGGGGTCAGCGCGGTCCACACCGAGCCCTGGGCGCGGAGGGCGGAAGACCAGTATTCGGCGAGCGCCATGGGCAGGATGAGCGCAGCGGCGGCGTAGAGATGCCAGGTCGGATCGCGGTCGACGAGGCCGGTCAACGCAGCGCCGGCAATGGTGAGGGCAGAGAGCCCGAGCCCGGCGATGAGAGTGAGGGCGCCGCCGGAGGCGAGCGCTGCGAGGGCTTTGTCGTTACGCCCGGCGACCTGTTCTTCGGGCCAGTAGCGGAGGATCGCGGTCTGCTGGCCCATCGAGGCGCCGATGGCGAGGACGGTCGCGAGGCTGAGCCCGAAGGCGAAGTAGCCGTACTCGGCGGCGCCCATGGTGCGCGAGAGAACGACATACATCAGGTAGGTGAGGCCGGCCGTCGCGACCTTGACCATGAGCGAGACCAGCGACTTGCCGAGGCCGGTGCGGAGCAGCGCGCGAAGGTCGGTGGGAGCGGGGGACATGGCAGCCGTCATCTGGGAGTTTTGCAACTATGGCAGGCGAGGCCTGACAAGGTCTTACCACTCGACAAGCGGGGCGGCGGGACGCAGAATCATGCGGCCTGAGGGGGCGAGGAGTCGGTGGGATGAACGAGGCTGCGGTTTTCGATGCGCGCGCGGCGCTGATCGCACGGGCACAAGGGTTCCTGTCGAGCGAGCCGAGCTTTGCGCGGTTCCTCAAGGCGGTGGCGGAGGCGACCGATCCCGAGGACCTCGCCACCCGTACCATCGAGGAACTGGAGGTGACGTTCCGCCGGTCGTACGGACGACTGGGGAAGCGCGAACTCGCCAGCCACAATGTCTACATCACGGCGGGAACGAAGCCGGGCGATCCGGAAGTGGTCGAGGTGTTCTCGGC
>JAGNNA010000148.1 GCA_017990895.1 Reyranella sp. | reverse complement strand
TGGCCGAGCAGTTCAAGGCGGCGATCTCGAGGCCGCGGGCCTCGATCTCCTTCAGTGCCGCCTTCAGCTTGCCCTTGTCGGCGAGGAGTGCGTCGGCGCGGAAGTGCGGGCCCTTCGACCAGCCGCCGCCGGTCATCTCGATGCCCTCGACGCCGAGCTTGACGCACTTGTCGAGCATATCGGTGAAGGCGAGGTCGCCCATCACGTCGGTGCAGATGGAAAGCTTCATGGTTCAGGCGTCCTGCGTCTCGGGTGCGGTTGTCGGGGTGGTGGCGGCATCGAGGGCCACCCAGGCGGCGCCGGCGTCGGCGGAGCGGACGCAGGCCTCGAGCCAGCGGACGCCCTCGGTGCCGGCGTCGATGCCGGGATAGTGGTGGCTGGCGAGGAAGGCCTCGTCGCCACGGGTCTTGGCGTCGATCGCCTGGGCGATCCACAGGTAGATGTTGGCCCAGCTGTCGCCGAGGCCCTCGGTGTGGAGCGCGCCCATGCGGTCGACGGCGAGGCTTTCGCCTTCGAGATAGGGCATGCCGTGGTGCAGCACGCGGCCCGGCTCGCCCTGGATCTCGTAGATCAGCTGGTCGGGATGGGAATCCGACCACTCGACCGACGCCTTGGAGCCGACGAAGCGGTAGCGCTGGCTGCCCATGTTGCCGGCGTTGACCGACGACACCCAGAGCCGGCCGACGGCGCCGTTGTCGTAGTGGCTGAGGACGTAGGCGTTGTCCTCGAGGGGCGCGCGCGAGGGAATGAACGACTGGCGGTCGCAGAGCAGCTTTTCGATCCGCATGTGCGGCAGCACGATTTCGGACAGGTAGTAGATGTGCGTGCCGATGTCGCCGAGGACGAAGGTCGAGCCCGAGGTCTTGGGGTTCGTCCGCCACCGCTGCGCCTCGGAGGCGTTGGTGTCGTCGCCGGCGTTGAAGCCGTGCGTGTATTGCAGGTCGACCATGCGGATGTCGCCGAGCATCCCCTTCTTCACCATCGCCGCCATCTGGTGGACGAGCGGGTGGCCGGTGAAGCCGTAGGTGACGCCGAGGATCAGGCCCTTCCGCTCGGCGAGAGCGCGGATCTCGTCGCATTCGGCGACGGTGAAGAACAGCGGCTTCTCGCAGATGACATGGATGCCGGCCTCGAGCAGCGCCTTGGTGATCTCGTAGTGCGAGAAGTTCGGGGTTGCGACGGTGACGACCTCGACGCCGTCCTCGCGCTTGGCTTCCTCGGCGATCAGCGTCTTATAGTCCGGGTAGAGGCGGTCGCCCGCGACGCCGAGGTTGAGGCCGAAGTCACGACCGCGGGCGGCGTCGACGTCGAAGGCGCCGCAGACGAGGCGGTAGGTGGTGCCGTCGCGGAGCGCGCCGGTCCTGTGCTTGTAGCCGACCTGCCCGGTGCGGCCGCCGCCGACCATGCCCCAGCGCAGCGGGCGGTCGATCAGCTTCTCTCCGTTGTACATGGGTACTCCTTCTCGTGCCGTCAGGCAGCGGCGGCGACTGGCGTTGCGTAGAGCGCGGGCTTGTCTCGCATGGCGATCTTCTCGAGCCTGCCGCTGGCGGCGGCGCGGAGTGCGGCGTCGGCGACGAGCGTCGCGGCATAGCCGTCCCAGGTGCTCGGGCCGGTGGCGGTGCCGGCGCCAGCCGCGGCGATCCACTCGCGGAATTCCTGGTCGTAGGCTTCGATAAAGCGCTCGCGCCAGTCCTCGGGGATCGCCTGGCGGATGCCGTACTTGTCGGAGACAACGGTCGCGGGGCGGTTGGGCAGGCTGGCGACGCCCTGCTCGCAGCTGACCTCGCCGCGGATGTCGTAGCCGTAGCCGATGTTGACCGAGATCTCGACGTCGACAAGCGCGCCGGAGGCCATGTGCAGCAGCACCACCACCGGGTCGCGCAGCTCGCCGCCGCGGGTCGAGCGGCGGGGGACGCGGACCTCGACGCCGGTCACCTCGTCGTCCAGCAGCCAGCGGGTGATGTCGGCGTCATGCACGAGCGTGTCGTTGAGCGGCATCTCGGACGTGTAGAGCCCCTCCGGCACCGAGGCGTTGCGGTGCGTCGAGTGGTAGAGGAGCGGCGCGCCGAGGGTGCCGCCGTCGATCACCGCCTTGAGCCGGCGGTAGTCGGCGTCGAAGCGGCGCATGAAGCCGACCTGCACCAGGCGCTTGCCCAAGGTGACCTCGGCGTCCATCACCTTGAGCGCCGCGGCCTCGGAGGTGACGAGCGGCTTCTCGCAGAAGACCGGCTTGCCCGCCGCGATCGCCGCGAGGAGCTGGGCCTCGTGGGCGGGGCCCCAGGAGCAGATCACCACCGCCTCGACCTCGGGCGCGGCGATCAGCGCCTCGGGCGTCTCGTGGGCCTTCGCGCCCTTGGGCGCCGCGGCCTTGGCGCGGGCGAGGTCGATGTCGGCGACGCCGACGACCTCGACCCCGGACAGCACCTGGGTCAGCCGGCGGATGTGATCCTGACCGATCATCCCGGTGCCGACGACTCCGACCTTGAGGCTCATTTCTTCCCCCAGAACTTGTCGATGTAGCGGTTCATCTCGGAGAGCATGAAGCGGCCGGACTCGTCGGCCTTCTCTTCCCAGGCGAAGACGCAGGCCGTCATGATCCCGTCGAACTCGATATCCGCGAGGGTGCCGAAGAAGTCGTCCCACGGCACCTCGCCCTGGCCGATGTTGAGGTGCTGGTGAATGCGCGCCTGGGTTCCCGGCGGGTTCATGATGTAGCGCAGGCCCGAGGACGCCTTGTGGTTGAAGGTGTCGCCGACGTGGACATGCGCCAGCACGTCGGCGCTCTCGCGGAGCATCGCGACGGTGTCGTCGCCGAAGTAGTAGGTGTGCGGGGCGCAGTAGAGGAACTTGACCCGCTTCGAGTTGACCGTGCGAATGATGTCGAGCGCCGGCTGGATGGTCTCGCACCAGTCCTCGGGGTGGGGCTCGACGTGGAGGTTGATGCCTTCCTTCTCGAAGATCGGGACCAGCTCCTCCATCGAGCGCCACCAAGCATCCTCGCAGGCCTCGATCATGCTGCCGGTGTGGCAGCAGTAGCACGAGCCCTTGTCGGGGTGCGGGCCGCGGCCGAACTCGGAGTTCATCGTGTCGACGCCGAGCTCGACGGCGATCTCGATCGCGCGCTTCCAGTGGCGGACGGCGGCCTGCCGCTCGACCTCGTCGTTCGAGGCCCAGCGGTACATCGGCAGCAGCGTGGCGATACCGACGCCGGCGTCGGAGAAGGCCTTCTTCACCGACTTGATGCGATCGGGGTAGACGCGCGGCGCCTTGAACCATTCGAGGAAGTCGCCGCGGGGCGAGAGCTCCACCCACTCGTAGCCCAGTTCGGCGACCTTGCCGGGCAGCGCTTCGAGGGAAAGGTGGCGGTGCATGAAGGGGTCGAGGGCGATTTTCATCGGAGCATCCAGGAGCAAGGGAAAGAAGCGGCGACCGGTCCGGGAAGGTCCCGGCCGCCTCAGTCAGGCGGGGGAGGAGCCGCCCTGTTCGGAAGGAGTCAGTGCTGCGGCGGCGGGGCGTGGCCGTCGTGGGTTTTCATGTATCCCTCGACTTCCGCTCCGAGGTCAGCCAGCGCCTCGCCGCCCGCCATCAGATCGGTCAGCTCCTCGCGGCTCTTCTCGCCCTTGCGGAAATCCGCGGCCAGGGCGCCCTTGATCAGCACGCCGTAGTGATCGCCGACAGCCATCGCGTGCATGACGTTGTGGGTGATGAAGATCACCGCGAGGCCACGCTTGCGCGACTCCAGGACGATCCGCAGGACGTGCGACGCCTGCTTGACGCCGAGCGCCGCCGTCGGCTCGTCGAGGATGAGGACGCGGGCTCCGAAATGGACCGCCCGCGCGATGGCGAGCGACTGGCGTTCGCCGCCGGAGAGGCCGCCGATCAAGCGGTCGCCGTCGTCGATGCGGGTGATGCCGAAGCTCTGCACTGCCTCGACGGCGATGCGGTTGGCGGTGGCCCGGTCGTAGACCTTGAAGGGTCCGAACTTCTTGACCGGCTCGACGCCGACGAAGAAGGAGCGGCCGATGCTCATCAGCGGGAAGGTCCCGCCGAACTGGTGCACGGTGGCGACACCCATGTCCGCCGCCTGCTTCGGGTTGTCGAAGACGACGGGCTTTCCGTCCATCTTCACCGTGCCGCGGGTCGGCTTGTGGACCCCGCAGAGGGTCTTGATCAGGGTCGACTTGCCGGCGCCGTTGTCGCCGAGCAGGCACAGCACCTCGCCGCCGTGGACCTTCAGCGAGATGTTGTGGAGGACGTCGATCGGGCCAAAGGACTTGTCGACGTTCTCGAGTTCGAGGATGGGAGCAGCCATGGGTCAGGTCCTCGCCTTTCTGCGCGGGGCATAGCTCAGCGCCATTTTCCGGAAGCTGTTGTTCATCAGGACGGCGAGGAGAAGGACCGCGCCGATGATGAGGTTCGACCAGTTGCGGTCGATGTCGGTGAAGTAGATGCCCTGGCTCACCACCGCGAAGGTGATGGTGCCGAAGAAGATGCCGAGCACCGAGCCGAAGCCGCCGGTCAGGAGCACGCCGCCCACCACCACCGCGACGATGGCGTTGAAGATGTAGCTCATGCCGCCGGAGACCTGCGCCGAGCTGAAGGCGATCGCCTGGCACATGCCGACGAAGGAGGCGCAGACCGCGGAGAGGACGAAGAGGGTGATCGTCAGGCGGTCGGTCGGAATACCGGCGTTGCGGGCGCTGACCTTGTCGCCGCCCATGGCGAAGATCCAGTTGCCCCACGGGGTGCGGTGGACGAAGAACCAGAAGACCGCGGTGAGGGCGAGCCACCAGAAGATGATGACCTGGAAGCTGCCGCCGATGAGCTGGCCGAACAGGAACTTGGCCCAGGGCGCCGGCTCGAGGGTGACGCCCGCGCCGCCGGTGATCAGCACCGACCCGCCCAGGACCACGCCCTGCATCGCGACGAGCGAACCGAGCGTGATGATGAGCGAGGGCACCGAGGTGCGGACGGCGAGGATGCCGTTCAGCAGGCCGACGAGGACGCCGAGGCCGAGGGCGCAGAGCATCCCGACGAGGATCGGCATCCCGAAGTAGCCGGAGACGATCGCGACGGTCATCGAGCCGGCGGGGATCATCGCGCCGATCGAGATGTCCATCTCGCCGGCGACCATGAGCAGGCCGACCGGCAGGGCGACGATGCCGAGATTGGCGGCGAAGTTGATCCAGCTCGCCGCCCCGAGGAGCTGTGAGGCGCTGGCGCCGCCGACGATCACGAAGAAGGCGATTACCGCGACGAGGCTGACGATCGAGCCGATCTCGGGGCGCAGCACGTAGCGGCCAATGAAGTCGTTCATGTTCCGGCCCTCACTTCTTTTTGCTCGAGGAGAGCGCCATGCGGCGGAAGGTGTCGTTCATCATCACCGCGAGGAGCAGCAGGGCGCCGATGATCACGCTGCCGAGGTTCGCGTCGAAGTTGGTGAAGTAGATGCCCTGGTTGACGATCGCGAAGGTGATGGTGCCGAGGACGATGCCGACGACCGATCCGGCGCCGCCGGTCAGGAGCACGCCGCCGATGACGACGCACATGATCGAGTTGAAGATGAAGGACTGGCCAGTGGCGACCTGGGCGCTCTGGTAGACGATCGCCTGGCACATCCCGACGAAGGCCGCGCAGAGGCCGGAAAGCATGAAGAGCCCGATGGTGAGCTTGTCGGTCGGGATGCCGGCATTGCGGGCACTGATCTTGTCGCCGCCGAGGGCGAAGATCCAGTTGCCCACGGGCGAGACGTGCAGCAGGTAGTAGAAGCCCGCGACGAAGAGCGCCCACCAGAAGGTCAGCACCGCGAACATGCCGGCGACGAACTGGCCGAGGAGCATCTGCGTGACCGGTCCGGCGATGATCGCCGTGCTGGTGCTGCCGGTCAGCAGGACCGAGAGACCGAGGGTGAGGCCCATGACCCCGAACATCGTGCCGATGGTCACGATCAGCGAGGGAACCCCGGTCCGCACCACGATCAGACCGTTGATGAAGCCGACGAGCAGCCCGACCGCGAGCGAAGCGAGGATGCCGACGATATCTGGCAGGCCGTAGAAGCCGGAAATGATCGCCATGGTCAGCGACGCCGCCGGGATGATCGCGCCGATCGAGATATCGAGCTCGCCGGCGATCATCAGGAGGCCGATCGGCAGCGCCACGATGCCGATCTCGGCGGCGACGTTCAACCAGCTCGAGAAGCCGGCGGAGCTGACGAAGGTCTCCCCGCCGAAGACGATGAAGAAGACGAAGACCGCGATCGCACCGAGGAGAGACCCAGCTTCGGGCCGTCGGGCGAGGCCGCCGAGCGTCGCGAAGGGACTTGCCTTCGCGATGCCCGCCGCGGGCTCGAGGGGTGTTGCAGGGGTCATGGGCGTTTCCCGGATGAAGGGTGATCGCGCGGCACGTCACGCGCGCTGTCGCGCGGGTGGGCCGTCTGGCCGCGGACCGCCCCCAACAGCGTCAGGAGGGAGCGGTCGCGGTGGTTCGGTCAGGCGTCGCGGGTCAGCGAACCCCGGCCTTGATCCCCGCGAGGGTCACGTCGACGTTCGACTTGTCGATGACGCCCGGGCCGGTGAGGATCTCCTTCGTCGGAACGGTGATGCCGTAGTTGACGTGGGCGTTCAGGATCGCGACCGACAGGAAGCCCATCATGTAGCCCACCTGATCGATGGCGCAGAGTTGCGAACCGTCCTGGATATTCTTCAGGACGTTCTCGTCGATGTTCATCCCGCAGACCTGCACCTTGCCCTTCTTGCCGGACTGCATGATGCCGCTGATCGCCGAGTTGGTGTCGACGTTGCCGATGGTGAACACCGCGTTGACGTCGGGGTTCTTGAGCAGGTGGCCCTTCAGCGCCTGCGCGACCGCGGTCGCCGAGCCGAACGAGGTCGCCGGCAGCGGCAGGACCGATCCGGTGCCGCCGCCCTGCGTGACCCCGTCGGTCATGCCCTTGCAGAAGGCCTCGACGTTCACGACGCCTGGAAGGGTGTTAAGACAGACAGCGTTCTTAAGCTCGTGCTCGGCGAAATACTGGCCGCCGGCGAAGCCCGCGTCATAGGGGTCGGTGCCGATATAGTTCAGCGCGCCGAGTTTCTCGGCGGTCTCGACGCTGCCCGCGTTGTAGATGATCAGCGGGATGTTGTTCTTGACCACCTCCTGGAAGGCCGGCTCCATCGCCTCCGGCACCCAGTCGGGGCCGACGACGGCGTCGGCGCCCTGGGCGATCGCCTGGCGGATCAGCTCGGCCGCGTCGGCGCCGAGGTTGTCGTAGTTCTGCGGCCCCAGCCACACCACCTTGCCGCCCTGCGCCTCGACGACTTTGCCGGCATCCTCGGCGCCGCGCTTCACGACGGCCCAAAACGGATCGTCCGGCTTGCCCCCGACAACGAAGATATTCGCGGCGAACGCCGACGTGGCACACGCGGCCAGCACCGCCGACGCGGCGAGCGCCGTCGAAAGGAACTTTGCACGCTTCCCTTGGGTCATATTCTCTCTCCCCACCGATCTCGCTGTCCGGGCGAGTTTCCATTTGCGAGTTGCTTTCTACCATCATTTGAGAAATGATCGATTTTCAAATTTGGCACAGAATGCTGTTTCTCTCATTCATGCCGTGACACAATGATACTAACGGAGACGGTCATCATGAACCGCCCAACCATCGCCGATCTGGCGCAGGCCTCCGGGGTCAGCGTTTCCACGGTGAACCGCATCCTCGGAGGGTCGACGTCGGTCCGTACGCGGACGATCGACAAGGTGAAGAAGGCCGCGGAAGAGATCGGCTTCTACGGATCCGGCGTCATAGATGCGCGGATGCGAGCGTCCAAACCAAGGTACACTCTCGGCTTCCTTCTGCAGCAGTCGACGCGCGAGCTCTACCAGCTGTTCGCCCAGAAGATCCGGGACGCGGCGGTCTCGAAGGTCGACGCCGAGATCACCCCGGTGATCGAGTTCGTCGATCGGCTCGAACCCGAGAACATCGCAGGCCGGCTACGGACTCTCGGCGAGAAGTGTGACTGTGTGGCAGTCATCGCCGCCGATCATCCGCTGGTAAGCCAAGCGATCCAGGCGCTACGGGCAGAGAGCAGGCCGGTCGTGGCCTACATCACCGACCAGTCGGCGCCAGGTCGCGCCGGTTACGTCGGCACCGACAACTGGAAGCTGGGCCGGACAGCCGCATGGTTCATTGCGAAAACCACGCACGGCCCGGGGCGGGTCGCCGTGTTCATCGGCAACTACCGGTATCAATGTCAGGATATCGCCGACGCGAGCTTTCGCTCATACCTCCGTGAGAATGCCAGCCGCCTGACGGTCGAAGGCAGCCTTCCGACTCACGAGGAGCCTGACGAAGCCCATCGGATCGTCAGCCGCCTGCTTCATGAAATGGATGATCTTGCGGGCATCTTCATCGTGGGGGGCGGGATCTCCGGAGTCTTGCGAGCACTTCGAGAGGCGCCTGACAGGAAGCGGTCGGTCAGCCTGATCTGTCGCGACATGGGGCCAGAGACACGAAAAGGTCTCGCCGAAGGCCTGATCACGGCAGCCTTGTGTCATCCGCTGGAGCAAACCTCTGCCCAGCTCGTCCAGACCATGATCGACTCTGTCGGGCACACCGCCGAAGGCGCGATCCTTCACCGCTCCATACCTTTCGAAATCATCACACCCGAGAACGTATCATGAGCGAAGGAATTCAGGCTGGCATCATGCTTTCGAGAGCGTCGATCCGCCACGCAAGTTTGCAGGCAGAAAGATCTCGAGCACGCCTCGCTTTCCACCGCGGCGTCCTACTTGCACGATGAGGTCGATAGTGCTCGCGGCGTACTCCAGTACATCTTGGCGGGTTTGCCGCGTGTTCGTCTGCATCACCATCAGCGCCAGTCGCTCGAGAGCCAGGACCGGGCTGTCGGCGTGGATCGTGCTGATCGAGCCGGGGTGTCCGGTGTTGATCGCCTCGAGGAAGGCCAGCGCCTCCTCGCCGCGCATCTCGCCCAGGATCAGCCGATCCGGCCGCATCCGCAGCGCTGCTACGAGCAGTTTCGCTGGCGTCCGCTCAGAAGCGTCTATCCGCTCAGCGATCAGCGCGACGCTGTTCTCATGCGGCAGATGGAGCTCCCGCGCATCCTCGATCGTCACCAGCCGTTCGGCGCGATCCGTCAACGACAGCAGCGCCCGAGCCACTGTCGTCTTTCCCGACGACGTGCCTCCCGAGACGAGGATGTTCGTCCGCTGATCGATCGCCTGCTGGAACAGCTCGGCGAGCCGCCCGGCATCGGCTAACTTCGCGAGCTCGGCGAGCCGCGCCCGCCGCTCGCCCTCGACGCTGACCTGTCGCCCCTCCAGGAACCCGATCTCACCGACGTCGAGGATCCGCGACACGTACTTCCGGATCGACAGCGAGGCGCCGTCCTCGACCCCTGGCGGCACGACGATCTGCACACGCAGGACTTGCCCGAAGGCGTGCAAGCTCCCCGAGACGATCGGATGCTTCGGCCCGAGCCGATTCATCGTCTCGCCAGCGAGGTGCTTGCTGAGCTGCAGAACCTTCCCCGGCGGAAACCTGTGCCCGGTCTTGATCATATGCTCGGCGTCGGCGCGCTCAGCCCAGACCACCCCGTCGGGATTGATCACCACCTCGTTGACGTCATCGGCGACGAGCAGAGACCGGAGCTCGCGCAGGTCGTGCTCGGCATGGCTGCTGGAGGCGAGCAGGGCAGGGGCCTCGCCCATCAGAACACCAGGTCATATGCCGAGTTTCGGACTATGCTGAGTTCTGCATGCATGTTGGCCTCTCCTGTGGTAAAATCGGGGAATCCGGTCGGCATAGTATTGGTCACCCGTACTCGGCCGGAATTGGTTTGGCCTATGCAGCGGGCATGTCGAAAGAGAACCTCCCGACTTCGGGTTGAGGGGCCGCTGGCTCCCTATTACGAGCGCTACGCCGAGCATCTCGCCGATCGCGGATACTCGCAGAATCTCCTACTGGAAGAAGACGTTCGTCATCAGCGAGTTCAGCCGATGGCTGGGCGTGCATGGGATCGAGGCAGGGAAGATCACGGCCGAACACGGAGCGGCGTTCCTCCTGTCAACGGCGGCGGAAGAACCGGCCACCTCCGCCAGCCGGGCGTAGAGATCGATCGAGCGGTGCTGGACGTTGCTGGCGGCGATCTCCGCCAGGCGGCGGCCCATCCGCCCGAGCGGCATCGGCGCCCGGACCGAGGTGGTGTCCTCGCCTTCGTAATGCGCCTCGCTGCGCACGATCAGCGCGTCGGTGCCGCGGGGGTGCTCGGCGATCACCGCGGCATTCTTGAGAAACTGGACGCGATCCGCGAGCCCGCGCACCTCCACCTCCTGGCGGACGAAGCGGAACGGCACACTGTAGCGACGGCCTTCGAAGCTGACGAGACAATCGACCCCGACCGGTCGGCGCACGACGACATCGAAGGGCTCGGGCAGCGTCTCGGGCAGCGGGGTCAGCAGCCGCCGCTCCTCGTTCCAGGCCTCGGCGATGGTGGCGCCCGTCACCGGGCAGCGCAGCCGGGCGGCCCGCTCCTCCAGCCGCGCGTCGGTCACGGCCTGCAGCTGCTCCAGGCTGTCGAAGGCTTCGCGGCGAGGGTCCACCGTCTCGCGCAAGTCGCGCACGTGACGCTCGACCTTGCCCTGCGGGTGGCGCGGCTGGCAGGCGTCGACATGGAACCGCAGCTGCGCCGCAAAGCGCCGGTAGCTCGGGTTGATCACGCCCCAGGCCCCGGCGCCCATGGCGATCGCCGTCTTCACGTTGTCGATCCGCAGCACGGCGGGCACTCCGCCCAGGCGCCGGAAGCCGGCGATCTGGCAGGACTGCCACGACAGCATGTCCTTCGAGCGGGCCCAGACCACCGCACGCTTCCGGCTCCACGACAGCGTCACGATCAGCGCCACGAGGTCGACCTCCTCGTCGCCGAGAACCACCCCCGGGAACTCCGCCCAGTCCACCTGCGCCTGCGCCCCGGCCGGCGTCTCGACCCGCCGCCGCGCCCGGATCGCCGGCATCGGAAAGGTCCGCTTCCAGTACCGCTGCACCGACTTCAGGCTGCCGCCATAGCCATGCTCGCGCCGGAGCCAATCGTGCAGCGTCGCCAGGTTGATCCGGCCATCCTCCTGCTGATCGCGCCAATGCGCGATCGCTTCCGCGTGCGCCGCCGCCTTCAGGTCCTGCCTGTTGCGCCCGTCGACAGCGCCCGCTGCGCCCCGCTTCCGGTGATACCGCACCGTCCTGCGCGGCGACAAACAGGATGGGATTGTCTTAAGAATGTTCCCGGCTCCTGTGCGATACGGGAGCCACTCTCCGGCACCTCACATATGCCGGAGAGTGGCGGGGGACGGGTCGAGAGGATGGAAGTTCCCAAGGACCGGTCAGAAGTTGGATCGCCCCCGCCTTTCGCATGTCCTGAACGGATAGGTGGGGGATGCCACGGCATTGCCCCGTACGACAAGCACAGGAGACGAAAGGCAATGAACGATACCA
>JAGNNA010000511.1 GCA_017990895.1 Reyranella sp. | reverse complement strand
GTTCACCCTCCGCTTCCAGCACGCCAGCCGCCAGCTCCAGAACTACCTTGAGCTGCGCAACGCCAAGCGCAAGATCGCGCGCCTTCGCACCCTCAAGCGCGAACGCCAGATCGAAGCCATCCTGGGTGAGGAGTAGCCATGGGAACGCAACGTGTCATCCAGGGCACCGTCGTTAGCGATAGAATGCAGAAGACGGTCGTGGTTTCGGTGGAGCGCAAGAAGAAGCACCGCCTCTACCACAAGGTCGTCACTGTGACCGAGCGTTACAAGGCTCACGACGACCAGGACAGCTGCAAGCTCGGCGACCTTGTCCGCATCCAGGAATGCCGCCCGATGTCCAAGGACAAGCGCTGGCGCGTCATCGAAGTCCTCACCCGCGGCGATGTTGCCGATGTGGCGCCCGAAACCATCGGACGGGACTTCGAAAAGGAAACCCAGGTAGCTCCCAAGGCGGAGGTGCAGGGGTGATTCAACAGGAAAGCCGGCTGAAGGTGGCCGACAACTCCGGCGCGCGCTCGCTGCTTTGCATCCGCGTGCTCGGAGGCAGCCGCCGCCGTTATGCACGCCCCGGCGACATCATCGTCGCCAGCGTGAAGGTGGCCCAGCCGAACTCGAACGTGAAGAAGGGTGACGTGGTCAAGGCCGTCGTCGTCCGCGTCACCAAGGAGTACGGCCGTCCCGATGGTTCGTACATCCGCTTCGATGAGAACGCCGCCGTCCTCCTCGCCAGCGACGGCGAAAACCCGCGCGGCACGCGCATCTTCGGGCCGGTCGCCCGCGAACTTCGCGACCGGAACTTCATGAAGATCGTCTCGCTCGCCCCGGAGGTGCTCTAGTGCCTGCGAAGATCAAGCGTGGTGACAAAGTCGTCGTGCTCGCCGGCAAGGACCGCGGCAAGCAAGGCACCGTGCGCGCCGTCATCAACAAGGACAACCGTGTCCTGGTTGAAGGCGTGAACATCATCAAGCGCCACCAGCGCGCCCGCCAACAGGGCCAGGCTTCGCAGATCATCGAACGCGAAGCCCCAATTCACATGAGCAACGTGATGCTGATCGACCCCAACAACAACCAGCCCACGCGCGTCGCCTTCCGCCGCCGCGAGGATGGTTCGATGGTGCGCGTCGGCAAGCGCAGCGGAGAGGACATCGAGTAATGCCGCCGCGAATGAAGGAGTTCTACCAATCCGACGTTGCCGGCTCGCTCAAGGAGCAGTTCGCCTATGGCAACGTGATGCAGATCCCCCGCATCACGAAGATCAACGTCAACATCGGCCTCGGCGAGGCCCTGACGGATGCGAACGCGCTCGATAAAGCCGCCGACGAGATTACCGCGATCACCGGCCAGAAGCCGGTCATCACCCGCGCGAAACGCTCCATCGCGAACTTCCGCCTGCGCGAAGGCAACCCCATCGGCGTTGCCGCCACCCTGCGGGGCGATCGCATGTGGGAGTTCCTGGATCGCCTCGTTAGTGCCGCCCTGCCCCGCATCCGGGACTTCCAGGGGCTGAATCCGAACGCATTCGACGGCCGCGGCAACTACAGCCTCGGCCTCCGCGAACAGCTCATTTTCCCCGAGATCGAATACGACCGTGTCGATAAGGTCCGGGGACTCCAGGTCACCATCGTGACTACCGCCCGCACAGACGAAGAAGGCCGGAAGCTCCTGGAGCTGATGGGCCTGCCGTTCAGGAAGAACTGAGGAGGCGCTCATGGCATCCAAAGGCATCGTTGGCCGCGACCAGCGCCGGCGCGAACTTCATGCGAAGTACGCCGGAAAGCGCGCCGAACTGAAAGAACAACTTCGCAAGTCCTGGGATAACCCCCAGGAAGTCATGCGCCTCCAGGGCGAGCTGATGAAGCTTCCCCTCAACTCCAGCCCGACGCGGCTTCACAACCGCGACATGATCACCGGGCGGCCGAAAGCCTACATCCGCAGGTTCGGCCTTTCCCGCATCACCTTCCGGGAGCTTGCCCACAAGGGCTTCCTTCCCGGCGTCACCAAATCCAGCTGGTAAGTGCGCCAAGCAAACTGCTAGAGGGGAAGAGTTATGAGTCTAAGTGACCCAATCGCCGACATGCTTACGCGAATCCGGAACGCCTCTTCGGCGCGCCACGATTCCGTGCTGATGCCGGCCTCGAAGATCAAAATCGCGATTGCGAACGTCCTGAAAGAAGAAGGCTTCATCAAGGACTTCTCCGTCGCCAGCGAAGAAGGCAAGCCGCAGCCCAACCTGAAGGTTGATTTGAGCTACGGCGGCCGCAAGCAGCCCGTGCTCAATGGGCTCAAGCGTGTCAGCAAGCCTGGCCTTCGTGTCTATGTCCAGCGCCGCGAAATCCCTCGGGTTTACGGCGGCCTGGGTATGGCCATCCTTTCGACGCCCAAGGGCGTCATGTCGGGGCAGGAGGCCCGCCGCAACGAAGTTGGCGGCGAGGTCATCTGCTACGTGTGGTAGGGGAATAGACGATGTCGCGCATTGGCCGCCAACCCGTTCCTGTCCCCGCCGAAGTCACCGTCACCGTTGGCGAGGGCAACTTTGTCACCGTGAAGGGCCCGAAGGGCGAGCTCTTCCGCCAGTTCCCGCTGAGCATCACGCTCGGCCGGGACGAGGGCGTGATGAACGTTTCCAGGCCCAACGATGAAGGCAAGCAGCGATCGCTCCATGGGCTTTCGCGCACACTCCTCAGCAACATGGTCACCGGTGTCACCACCGGGTTCACCAAAGTCCTCGAAGTTCAGGGTGTCGGCTATCGCGCCCAGATGCAGGGCTCGAACCTGCAGCTTGCCCTGGGCTTCTCCCACCCCGTAGTGGTTACGCCCCCCGAGGGCATTTCGTTCACCGTCGAAGGCCCCCGCGTGAACGTGGAAGGCATCGACAAAGAGAAGGTCGGCCAGGTGGCCGCCAACATCCGCAAGCTGCGTCCACCCGAGCCGTACAAGGGCAAGGGCATCCGCTATTCCGGCGAGCGTGTCCGCCGCAAGGCTGGCAAAGCCGGGAAGGTAGGCAAGTAATGGCAAAGGCCACGTCTGTCCTCGCGCGTTCCCGCCGCCATGCCCGCGTCCGCAAGTCGGTCTCCGGCAACGATGTGCGCCCGCGCCTGAACGTATTCCGCAGTTCACAACACATC
>JAGNNA010000510.1 GCA_017990895.1 Reyranella sp. | reverse complement strand
TCGATGAGCGATATGCCGTGCCATTTACTTCGACACCTGCCCCTCTTCGGGTAAGAACGCTTGCCGCCACCGTGACGCTCGACATGCGCCCGACGAGTGGCATGATCGCTGCAACCTCATCCCGGGGCTTAGCAAGAACTGCGCCGAGGAGCGTCGACGATGTCATCAGGGAAGCTGAACGAGCAGGCGAAGGGCGTGTACATCATCGCCGCCACGCCCTTTACCGACGAAGGCGCGGTCGACCTTCCGAGCGTCGACAGCCTGACCGACTTCTATCTGGGGTGCGGCGTACATGGATTCACGCTGCTCGGCATGATGGGTGAGGCGCACAAGCTGACGGCCGACGAATCGATCTCCGTCGTCAATCGCGTGATCGGCCGGGCCCAGGGCCGGCAGGTGATCGTGGGCGTGAGCCATGCCGGGCTCGAGAATGTCCGGCGGCTTTCGCACGAGGCGATGATGGCCGGCGCCGCGGGCGTGATGGTCGCGCCGCCTCCCGGTCTCAAGGGAGACGAGGGCCTCTACAACTACTATGCGCAGGTCTTCCAGGCGCTCGGTCCGCACATCCCGGTCGTCTATCAGGATTATCCCCAGACCACCGGCGTCTATCTTCCGGTCAGCGTGTTCGAACGGCTGGTCGACGACTTCGAGCAGCTCGTCATGCTGAAGCACGAGGATGCGCCGGGCCTCGCCAAGCTGACCAAGGTCCGCGAAGGTGAGAAGAAGCCCGGCGGGCGTCGCGTGTCGATCCTCGTCGGCAATGGCGGGCTCTACTATCCGCAGGAGATGCGCCGTGGCGCCGACGGGGCGATGACAGGGTTCGCCTGGCCAGAGATGCTGGTGCAGGTGTATGAACTCTTCGCCCAGGGCAGGCCGGAGGAGGCCGAGGACCTGTTCGACATCTATCTGCCTCTGGTGCGTCATGAGGTGCAGCCGGGGATCGGCCTCGCCCTGCGCAAGGAGGTTCTGTTCCGGCGCGGCGCGATCAAGAGCCCGAGACAGCGGGCGCCCGGGTCATCGCTGACGGCGGTGGACAAGACGGAACTCGATGGAATGATTGCGCGTCTGGAACGGCGTCTGGCGGCTGCGGGCCGTCTCGCCAAGGCGGCGGAGTAGGACATGGCCGATTACGATCTGATCGTTCGCAATGCCCGCATCGTCACCGCCGAGCGCCAGACCGAGGGCGACATCGCCGTCAGGGATGGCCAGGTCGTCGAGATCGGACCTGACCTGAAAGGCACGGGAACGCGCGAGATCGATGCTGGCGGCAAGTTCGTCCTCCCGGGCGGCGTCGATAGCCACTGCCACATCGAACAGAAGTCGGGCATGGGCGTGATGTGTGCCGACGATTTCTACACCGGCACGGTCTCCGCCGCCTTCGGCGGCACCACGACGGTGATTCCCTTCGCTGCCCAGCACCGCGGCATGTCGCTGCGCCAGGTGGTCAAGGACTATCACGAGGCCGCTGGTCCGAAGGCGGTGATCGACTACGCCTTCCACCTGATCGTCACGGATCCGACGCCGCAGGCGCTGGGGCAGGAGCTGCCGGCGCTGATCAAGGACGGCTACACCTCGTTCAAGATCTACATGACCTACGATGCGATGAAGGTCAGCGACTACCAGATCCTCGACATTCTCTCCGTAGCGCGGCGTGACGGCGCGCTGGTCATGGTGCATGCCGAGAATCACGACATGATCCAGTGGCTGGCGCATCATCTGGTCGAGCAGGGTCATGGCGCACCGAAGTTCCATGCCATCGCCCATGCCCGGATCGCCGAGGCCGAGGCGACCAACCGCGCGATCTCGCTGGCACGGCTGGTCGATGCGCCGCTGCTGCTGGTCCACATGTCGGAGATCGAGGCGATCGAGACGCTGCGCCAGGCGCAGAAGAAGGGGCTGAAGATCTTCGGCGAGACCTGCCCGCAATACATCGCGCTGACCGCCGACGACATGGACAAGCCCGGCGTCGAGGGCGCCATGTGGTGCTGCAGCCCGCCGCCGCGCGATTCGGCGGCGCAGGAGGCGGTGTGGGCCGCGTTGAAGGACGGCACGTTTCAGACCTTCTCGTCCGACCATGCGCCGTACCAGTTCAATGCCGGCGGCAAGATTCCCAAGGGCGACAAGACGACCTTCAAGGAAATGGCCAACGGCGTGCCGGGTATCGAGA
This sequence comes from Reyranella sp., assembly GCA_017990895.1. GTDB lineage: Bacteria > Pseudomonadota > Alphaproteobacteria > Reyranellales > Reyranellaceae > Reyranella. The sequence continues at coordinate 961 of JAGNNA010000510.1, read as the reverse complement.
TCCGGCTGCCAATGCTGTTCTCCGAGGGCGTCCAGAAGGGACGCATCACCTTGCAGCAGTTCGTGGCGCTGACCTCGGCCAACCATGCCAAGCTCTACGGCCTCTATCCCCGCAAGGGCACGATCGCCGTCGGCTCCGATGCTGACTTCGCGATCTGGGATGCCGACAAGGATGTCACGGTCACCTGGAAGGACCTGCATGACAATGTCGGTTACACGCCGTACGAGGGCCGCCAGATCAAGGGTTGGCCGATCACGGTGGTGAGCCGTGGCAGGGTCGTGGTCGAGGACGGCAAGCTCAACGCCGGGCGTGGCTCGGGTCAGTTCCTGCCCTGCGCGTCGCCCGATTCGTCGAAGCCCGCAGGCCAGAGCGCGCCTGAACTGCAGGCCATGTCGCGCTTCGGCCTGAAGCCGCTGTTCTAGTCTTTCTGTCGTCCTGAGCGAAGCGAAGGACCTGACAGGAGTTAAACCGCATCTATACGAAGCGTGAGATCCTTCGCTTCACTCAGGATGACAGAAAGGAAGTTAACCGTGTCCCGCCGTCTGAAAGTCTCGTCCGCCCAACTGGGTCCCATCAACCTCGCCGACAGCCGCGCGAGCGTGGTCAAGCGCATGATGGAGATGCTGAAGGAAGCCGACAGTCGCGGCTCCAAGTTCATCGTGTTCCCGGAACTGGCGCTCACGACCTTCTTCCCGCGCTACTGGATGGAAGACCCGAACGAGGTCGAGAAGTATTTCGAGAGCCAGATGCCGAGCCCCGAGACTCTGCCGCTGTTCGAGCTGGCGCGTGAGAAAGGGATCGGCTTCTACCTGGGCTATGCCGAGCGCACCGAGGAAGAGGGCTCGACGCATCATTTCAACACGTCGATCCTGGTGGGACCTGATGGCAGGCTGGTCGGCAAGTACCGCAAGGTCCATCTGCCGGGCCATGACGAGCATCGTCCGACCGTGCCGTACCAGCA
>JAGNNA010000509.1 GCA_017990895.1 Reyranella sp. | reverse complement strand
ATGCTGGCGGGCGCGCCCTCGTTGCACGGGCCAGTGCCGGTGTTGCAGTTGATGCCGGTCTGGGTCTCGGTCCGGGCCTGCTCGAAGATCGACTTCTCGAGCTTGTTCAGCTCGGTCTGCAGGAAGGCCTGGACCTTCGGATCGAGCGAGTTCCACCACTTCAGGTTCGCGAGCTGAGCGGCCACGCCGAAATTGACCGGCATGGGCGAGATGAACTTCGCGGATTCGTGCCACTTCGACTTGTAGCCCGACAGCGCGCCGGTGATGGCGCAGTCGACCACGCCGCTGGCGAGCGCGGGCTGGACCTCGGCGAAGGCGATGTTGAGCGGCGAGCCACCGATATGGGTGACGAACGCTTGCTGCGAGGCGCCCGACGCGCGGATCTTGCGGCCCTTCAGGTCGGCGATGGTGACGAAGGCATCGCGGCAGTAGAGGACCTGGGCCTGGTAGGAGCCGAAGCCCAGCAGCTTGATGCCGTGCTTCTCCTCGAGGAACTTGGCATAGGCCGGCCGGATCGCGTCGATGACCTTCTCCAGCTCCTCGACGGAGCCGACGAGGCCCACCAGATCGGCGGCCTCGTTCATCGGCACTTCGCCGGAATTGTAGTTCAGCACCGTGGTGGCGAACTGCAGCGTCCCGCTGGAGACGAGGCGGAAGATTTCCGCGCCCTTGAAGCCGAGCTCGGTGAAGGGCTTGACCTGCACCTTGATCGCACCGCCCGATTCCTTCGGCACGGTCACCGTCCAGAACGGTACTTCGCGGCTCGTGTACATCGACAGGCCGCCGATGCTGCCCACGACGTTGAACGAGGTCGAGGGCAGGGCCGGCGTTTGCGCCATGGCGCCGCCGAAGGTGAACGAGCCGGCGAGAGCCGCCGCCGCGACGAGATGCTTCAGGAACATGAGATCCTCCTTTTGGAATTCAGGCCTTGAGAAGGGCCGGCAACCACAGGGCCAGTTGCGGAAAAGCGATGAGAATGCCGATCATCACGATCATCATGACGACGAACGGCAGCGAGCCGATGCAGAGATCGGAGAAGGCGCCGCCGCGCCGCACCGCCTGGACGACATAGAGATTGAGTCCGACCGGTGGGGTGATCAGCGCAGCCTCCATCAGGATGACGAAGACGATGCCCCACCAGACCGGGCTGTAGCCCAGCGCCACGATCACGGGCACCACCACCGGCGTCGTGGCGATCATCATGGAGAGCGTCTCCATGAAACAGCCCAGGATCAGGTAGAACACGACGATGGCGATCAGCATGCCGAGCGGCGAGAGGCCGAGCGCCAGCACCGTGTCGGTGATGGCCTTGACGAGCCCGATCGACACCATGACGAAGTTGAGGAAGAAGGCCGCGATCACGATCAGCATGACCATGCAGGTCGTCCGCACCGTGCCCTCGAAGGCCCGCAGCAGGACCGGCACCGTGAGCTGGCCGTTGGCCGCGACCAGGCCCAGCGTCGCCATCAGGCCCAGGGCGGCGGCCTCGGTCGGCGTGGCGATTCCGGCATAGATCGACCCCACGACCACGAGGAACAGGCCGAGCGGTGGCAACAGGTTCTTCAGGCCGGAGATTCGCTCCTGCCAAAGGTTTGACGTGTCCTGACGGGGGCCGGCCCATTGCGGGCGGAACAGGCAGAGCGCCAGCACCATCAACGAGAACAGTCCCGCCAGCATGAACCCGGGGATGAATCCCGCCGCATAGAGATCGGCGACCGACGTATCGGTCAGCACGGCATAGATGATCATGTTGATCGAGGGCGGGATCAGAATACCCAGGGTGCCGCCCGCCGCGATCGAACCGAGGAACAGCGGCCGGTTGTAGCCACCCTTGTCCATGTTGGGGATGGCGACCGTGCCGATTGTGGCGGCGGTGGCCACCGAGGACCCCGAAGTGGCCGCGAAGATCGCGCTTGCGGCGACGTTGGTGTGGATCAGGCGGCCGGGAATGCGCGCAAACCACGGTGTCAGCGCCGCGAACAGTCGCTCGCTCATGCCGGACCGATGCATCAGCTCGCCCATCATGATGAACATGGGCGCGGCGATCAGGATGAAGTCGTTCGACGAGTTCCAGGCCAGTTCGCCGATCGCCCCGGTCATCGGGAAGAAGGCGTAGCGCTCCGACAGGACATAGGCCATCAGGCCGAGCGCGACGGCGACGGGCAGGCTAATGCCAACCAGCACGACCAGCAGCGTAAAGGCTGTGCTGATCATCGTGACGCCCCCTTTGCGGGCGGCGCCTGTTCGACACCGGCCTGGCTGATTTCGTCGGTGACGCGCAGGCTGCCGATCAGGGCGTCGAAACCCGGACCGTCGCCGGCCAGCAGGCGCATCACGGCCTGGATCGGCAGCATCACGGCGACACAGGCGAACCAGAAGATGCCGACCCACCAGACGGACTGCGGCAGCGGCATCGGCGTCTGCAGGGCCGACACGGACTTGGCGTTCATCGCCATGGACTGCGCGAGCGTGCCCCAGCAGAACCAGGCGAGCGCGACGGCCAGCAGCGCCAGCGACAGGGACGCGAGGAGATCGAAGGCCACACGGACGGGGCGCGGAAAGGCATCGAGCAGGATGTCGACGCGGATGTGGGTCTTGGAGGTCGTGGCGAATCCCAGCCCGAGGCCTATGCAGGCGGCCAGGGCATAGCCCGAAATCTCGAAGCTCTCGACCATGCCGCGCTTGAAGAGGTAGCGGGTGACGACGTCGATGGTGATGAGGCCGCTGCAGCCCACGAGGATGATCGCGCCGCCCACCCAGGCGAGGATGCGTGAAATACGCTGCGGCCACGGCTCGGGCGGCAGGAGGCTGGACGACTCACTCATCTACGCATTGCTCCCCCAAATGACGGCGCCCCCGCAGCCGTCACACCCGATGCAATGTCCGGGCCGTTCCCCTTGTAATCTGTCGTCTGGTCGCACGCTAGGGCACGATCTTCTCCTTGCGGAAGCGCGTCAGCAGGCGCTCGAACATGGCCTCGCTGTCGACAACCTCGTGAAAGCCGTGCAGCCGGCTCTTGGTGACATCGGACATCACGTCCCAGTCCGAACCGAACACATAGTCGGCGAAAGGCCAGGCCACGAGCTGGCCGAAGTCGAACTTCTTCAGCCGGTACTTCTTCGTCATCTCAG
>JAGNNA010000508.1 GCA_017990895.1 Reyranella sp. | reverse complement strand
AGGCCATCAGATATTCATGCCGCTCCCAAAGCAGCACGGCATCGAGCGAAAAGGCGGAGAAGGTCGTGAAGCCGCCCATCACCCCGGTTGCCAGGAACAGGCGCAGGTGGCCGGCCGCGCCGATCCGTTCGGCGAACCAGCCCGTGATCAGGCCCATCACGATCGAGCCCAGGATGTTGATCACCAGCGTGTGCCAGGGGAAGTGCGAGCCCAGCAGGCGCGCTACCCAGATGTTCATCCCGTGACGCGCCGCGCCGCCGATGCCGGCGCCCACGAAAACGACCAGATAACTCATGGCCGGCCGCCGCCGAACTTCGTCTTCCAGTCGGGAACGGCATTCGAGAAGGGCAGCGCCGTCGCCTCGTAGACGCCGCGCGCCACGGCCCGCGCCAGGCAATCGGCCGCGACGGTGCCGAGCTCTGTCAGGACCGGCGGATCGCCGCCGCGGCCCGCGCGGCCCGTCGCCGCTGCGAACACCGTGTCGCCGTCATTCGGCGCATGCACCGGCCGCAGCGACTTCGACAGGCCATCGTTCGCCATGATCGCCAGCCGCTTGCACTCCGCCTTGGTGAGCGCGGCATCCGTCGCGACCAGCGCGATGGTGGTGGCCGTGGCCGGCAAGGGTTGGCCCTTGAAGCGCAGCTTCAGCGCATCCGAGGGCAGCGACGCCGGCCAGCCGAGGCCGCCGAATTCGTTGCCCTGCTCGTAGGCGCCCGCCCAGAAATGCGGGCTGCTGCCAATGGTGGCCGAGCCCACCGCGTTGACTGCGACGAGCGCGCCGACGGTGAAGCCCTGGCTGGTCCGGGCGCTGGTCGATCCCAAGCCGCCCTTCAATCCAGCCGTGGTGGCGCCGACGCCGGCGCCCGCCGTACCGAGCGCAAAGTCGTGCGCCGCCACCAGGGCGGCGTCGCGGCCGAGATTCCAGTAAGGCGGCTGATGCTTGACCGGCTCGCGCATCCAGTCCTTTTCGCCGCCATTGATCAGGTCGAACAGGATGGCCTGCACCGCCACCGGAATGGCAAGCCCACCGAAGGTGCGTCCCTGGCCGCGCTGGCAGAGCACCGCCGACGCGCCGCCGGCCGCGTCGAGCCCGTAGACCGAGCCGCCCGATAGCACGACCGCGTCGATCATCTCGCCCACCATCTCGGGCTCGAGCGAGGTGCCCATCCGGTCGCCGGGCGCGCCGCCCAGCGTCGAGATGCTGGCCACGGCGCCCTGTTCGAAGATCGCGAGCGTGGCACCGGTGGCGGCGCGCATGTCCTGCGCGTTGCCGACCAGCACGCCGGGCACGTCTGTGATCAGGTTTCTCATGTCAGGAACTCGCCGCCGTTCACATGGATCGTCTGGCCGGTGATGAAGGTGCCTTCCGGCCCAACCAGCAGGCGGACCATTGCCGCGATCTCCTCGACGGTGCCGAAGCGCTTCAGCGGAATCGGACGGTTCACGCGATTGGCCGGCGCCGCGCCCGCCGCCGCGCCGCGCGTCGTGTCGATCGCACCGGGCGCCAGCGCATTGCAGGTGATCCGGTGCGGCGCCAGTTCGACCGCAAGCGCCCGCATCAGCCCTTCGAGCCCCGACTTCGAGGCCGACACGTGACAGCGGTTGGGTGTGCCGACATGGGTGGAGATGCCGGACAGCGCCACGAACGCGCCGCCGCCGCGCGCAACCATCTGCGGGACGATCGCCTTGCCCAGCAGGAAGGCGCCGTCGAGCGCGACCGACATGATCTCGCGCCACTCCTCGAACGACATGTCGAGGAAAGAGGTCTGGCGACGCAGACCCGCGTTGCTGACGAGAATGTCGACACCGCCGAACTTGGCGGCAGCCTCGGCCGCGAGACGCGGCGGCACGGAAGGATCGGACACATCGCCCATGGCCGCCATCGCCTTGCCGCCGGCCGCCTCGATCTCGCCGACGACGGCGTCGACGGCCGCTCTGTCAGACCGCCCGTTGACCACGATCGACGCGCCGTCGCGGGCCAGAGTGAGCGCGATCGTGCGGCCAATGTTCTTGCCCGCGCCCGTCACCAGCGCGACCTTGCCTTGCAGGGGTAATGACATGCTTTCTCCGCCCAGGGTCCGGCGGGGACCCTAGCGGAGATCGCGATCGAACTTAAGCGCAGCCGTCAGCCGGCGACGATGTAGGCCCGCAGCGCCTCGCTCTCGTGCTGGGCTTCCTCGAGGCGCGCCTTCACGACGTCGCCGATGGAGACGAGGCCCAGCAGCTCGCCGTGACGCACCACCGGCAGGTGACGGAACCGGCCGCGCGTCATGACCTGCATGACATGCTCGATCGAATCGTCGGGATCGCAGGTCACGACATCACGGGTCATGATGGTGCGCGCGTCGAGGTCGAGGGCGGCGGCGCCGTGCCTGGCGAAGGCATGCACGAGATCGCGCTCGGAGACGATGCCGGCGACCGAATCGTCGGAATCGAGGATCAGCACCGAGCCGATATGACGAGTGCTGAGTTGCTGGGAAATCTGGCCGACCGACGTGCCCGGTGTGACCGTGTGAACGAGACCGCCCTTACGCGACAGGATGTCGGAGACGAACATGAGTTCCTCCCTCTGTGGTGGATGGGTCTGCCGAACGCCAACGCTGTAGCGCGGAGGGAGGTAGCGGGCGATAAAGCCCCTCATGAACGATGCCCGATCTGCCCTCGTCCTCTTCTCCGGTGGACAGGACTCCACCACGTGTTTGGCTTGGGCGCTAGAGCGATTTGCGCATGTCGAGACGGTCGCTTTCGACTACCGCCAGCGCCACCGCATCGAGCTGGATCAGCGTCTCGTCGTCCTCGACCAGATCCGGCAGCGCTTTCCGCACTGGGCGGAGCGGCTGGGCGAGGACCATTTCATCGACATGGGCGTGCTGGGACAAATCAGTGATACGTCGCTGACCAGGGACGTCGCCTTCGCCATGGAGAAGGACGGGCTGCCCAACAGCTTCGTGCCCGGCCGCAATCTCCTGTTCTTCACCTTCGCCGCCGCCGTCGCCTGGCGGCGCAACATCCGCAACCTGGTCGGCGGCATGTGCGAGACCGATTTCTCCGGCTATCCCGACTGTCGCGACAATACGATCAAGGCGCTGCAGGTGACCCTCAACCTCGGCATGGATCGAGACTTCGTACTGCAC
>JAGNNA010000507.1 GCA_017990895.1 Reyranella sp. | reverse complement strand
GGTTCGACATCAGGGTCGACGCGGTGCGCTGCCGTTCGTTCCTCAAGCCCGGTCGAGGAGGCGGGCCGTGGCGACGGCGACGGTTTCGCGGCGGGCATTGTAGATGCCGAGGGCGAGCGCGCCGCCGTCCGCCCGGTGGCATTCGACGCTCAGCACGTCGTCGCGCTGGAGCATGCGGGGGAAGGTCGCGTCGAGATTTCCGTGCGAAATCCAGGCGTCGTCGCCCAGAATGTCCTGCGCGAAGCGGGACAGGTAGGCGAAGGACATCATCGCCGCCGGGATCGCGACACGCGCGCCGATCGCCTGCGCGAGGTGATCGTGCGTGTGATAGTTCTCGGCCGGCAGGCTGAACAGGCGCGATTTTTCCAGCGACATCGCGATGCGGCGGGGCGGAAGCTGGCTGGGAGATGGCGCGATGGGTGCAGGGGAAGGCGCCGCCGCGCGTTTCACCTCGTCGCTGCGGATGGCGCAGCCATGGTCGTAGACGGCCAGCGCCTCGCCATCGGCGTCGAAGAACGATGAGCGCAACACGATGAAGTCACGCCCGCGCCGCCGGTACTTCTCCGTCACCGCAACGTCGGCACGGATCGGGCGGCCCAGGCGGAACGGCCGCAGGAAGCGCGCCGACGACTTGCCGTGCAGGAACGCGATGCCAACCAGATGGCCGTGTGTTTGCCGGAATAGTTCGAAATGCCCGATCTCCGCCGGCGCACGCAGGTAGAAGCCGGACGGAAACCACATGTACGTCGACAGGAACAGCGGATGCACGAGCGCGTCCGCGGGATCACCTACCAGCCAGCCGCTTTCGTCCTCGACGGCATAGGCGAACTTCCGCACCTGCTCGATCGCCGGGCTAAAGAAGGTCGAGCCCAGCGGCAGGGGAACGGGCAGTTCGTCGAAGGTCGAGGGCGCCGTGGGTTTCATGTCACGTCACACCTATCGGCTTGCACCAATGGATGCAAAGCCGCGACTGCAGCGGCTGCGACGCACCGCTTGATCTGGATCATCGCCAAAGGTTATTGAAGACGTCATGCAAGCCTGTCCCCGTTGAACATCAGGCTTGCGAAGCCCCGAGGCCGGTTTGGCGTGGCTTCAAATTGATCCGGAGTTGAGAGATGAGATTCGGGCCGCATGGTGTTGGACACCTCTCCCTCGGCCTGAGGCGCCTGGCGCCCGGTCTCCTGCTCGCGTTCGCTTTCGCTTTTCCCGCCGATGCCCAGACCAAGGCGGCCGACAACGCGCCGCCGGTGGTGCTGGTGAAGCCGGTCGAGGTGCGCACCCTGGCGCCGCAGTCGGAATATGTCGGCCGGCTCGCCGTCTTCGAGAAGGTCGAGCTGCGGGCGCGGGTGAAGGGCGTGCTGGGCAAGCGGGAATTCGCCGACGGCACCAAGGTGACGGAGGGCCAGCTCCTGTTCACCATCGACCCCACGCCCTATCGCATCGCCGTGAATCAGAAGCGGGCGCTGCGTGACGGCGCACAGGCAACGCTGATCAACGCCGACGCGCAACTCAAGCGCGCGGCCGAGCTGCTGCGCACCAGCAATGTCTCGCAGGTCTCGTACGATCAGCGGCTGGCCGAGCAGCTGCAGGCCAAGGCCGCCCTCGACGATGCCGAGGCGCAGCTCGAGGATGCCGAGCTGCAGCTTTCCTACACCAGGATCACGGCGCCGATCGCCGGCCTGATCGGTCGCGCCAGCATGGCGCCCGGCAACCTCGTCGGGCCGGAATCGGGGGTACTCGCCACCATCGTGAACGAGCGCCAGATCCGCGCCCTGATCTCGGTTCCTCAGGCCGACCTGCTGAACGTGCGCCGCGACCTGCGCACTGGCGAGGCGCTGGCCGTGCGGCTGCGCCTGGCCGACGGCAAGCTCTACCCGGAGAAGGGCAAGGTCGACTTCATCGACGTCGCGGTCGATCCCACCACCGACGGCCAGATGGCGCGCGCGGTGTTCGAGAATGCCGACGAACTGCTGACTGACGGCCAGACAGTGCGGGTCATCGTCGAGGGCAACGAGCCCGCCAAGGTGATGGTGGTGCCGCTGGCCGCCATGGCGATCGACCAGACCGGCCGCTACGTCTACGTGGTTGACGGCAAGGGCATGGTCGAGCAGCGCCGCATCACCGTCGACTTCGTGCGCGATGGCATGATCGCCGTGGCGAGCGGCCTCAAGGAGGGCGACCGGGTCATCGTGCAGGGCCAGCAGCGGGTGCGCGCGGGCATGGCGGTCGAGGCGCAGGTTGCGCCGGCCGCCGCCGGCCAGCCGAAGCGCTGATCCCATGGGCATCGCCGCCGTCTTCATCCGCCGCCCCAGGCTCGCCTTCGTCGTCTCCGCGATCATGGTCATCGCGGGCCTGGTGGCGCTGAACAGCCTGCCGATCGCGCAGTTCCCCAACATCGTGCCGCCGGAAGTCACCGTCACGACCAGCTATCCCGGCGCCTCGGCCCAGGTGGTCGAGGAGAGCGTGGCGCAGATCATCGAGCGCAACGTCAACGGCGTCGAGAACTCGATCTCGATGAAGTCGACCTCGGGCAGCGACGGCAGCTACAGCCTCAGCGTCTATTTCAAGGTCGGCTCGAACCCGCAGGACCACACGGTCAACGTCAACAACCGCATCAACCGCGCCATGCCGCAGCTGCCCGACGAGGTGCAGCGCAACGGCGTGCTGGTGAAGAAGCAGTCCTCGGCGCTGCTGCAGGTGGTCGCCGTCTATTCGCCCAGGGGCACGCGCGACGCGCTGTTCCTGTCGAACTTCGCCACCATCAACGTGCTCGACGCGATGCAGAGGGTGCCGGGCGTCGGCTCGGCCGGCCTGTTCGGCGGGCTCGACTATGCCATGCGCGTGTGGCTCGACCTCGACCGCATGTCGAGCCTCGGCGTCACCTCGCAGGACGTGGTGAAGGCGATCGAGGCCACGAACATGCAGGCCGCGGTCGGCCGGGTCGGCGCCGCGCCGCTGCTCGACGGCGTCGACTTCCAGCTCAACATCACCGCTAAGGGCCGCCTGACTTCTCCTTAGAGGCCGGCCTGAAAAGAGTTGAGTGATTTCAGTCAGTTGTGATTCGGTCGTGGTTGCGAAGCTACGACGGAGGGTCACATGGTCTGGACTGAAACCACTCGCCTGAAGTATCGGCGTGAC
>JAGNNA010000147.1 GCA_017990895.1 Reyranella sp. | reverse complement strand
TCCGCGACGCGGCCGCGACCCTGGGCGTCAGCGAAGCCGAATTGGTGGCGCTGGGCGTGGGCAAGACCGCGACCCCGCTGGAGCCCGACTGGCGCGGCATCCTGAACGACATGCAAGAGGTCGGCCGGGTGATGTGCCTGACCCGCAACGAGCATTGCGTGCACGAGCGCCATGGCCACTTCGAGGGCGTGGACGTAAAGCCCCCGCACGGCATCGTGCTCGGCCCGGACATCGACCTTCGCCTGTTCCTCGGCTCGTGGAAGCATGGCTTCGCGGTGCGCGAGCCGCTGCGGGAGGGCAAACGGCTCAGCCTGCAGTTCTTCGATGGCACCGGTGAAGCGGTGCACAAGATCTACGCCACCGAGGAGACCGACCGGCCCGCCTTCGACGCGCTGATTGCCCGCTACGCGGCCGCAACGCCGCCCGACCTGAAGATCGTCGCGCGCGCGACCGATTCGGTGGATCGCCCCGACTCCGAGATCGATGTCGCGGGTGTGCGCGCGGCCTGGCTCGGCATGAAGGACACGCATGAATTCTTCGGCATGCTGGGTAAGTTCAAGGTCGGTCGCGTCCAGGCGCTGCGCCTGGTCGGCGGGGATCTCGCCCGCGAACTGCCGGTGCGGGCGTTGCGCGCCGCCTTCGAGGCTGCTTCCGCCGACGGCACGCCGATCATGGTCTTCGTCGGCAGCCACGGCTGCATCCAGATCCATACGGGGCCGGTGAAGCGCCTGGTCGAAACACACGGCTGGTTCAACGTGCTCGACCCGGATTTCAACATGCACCTGCGCGAAGTCGGCATTGCCCGCGTCTTCTCGGTGCGCAAGCCGACCGAGGACGGCATCGTCACGTCGATCGAAGCCTTCGACGCGCGCAATCGCAACATCCTGCTGATGTTCGGCGCCCGCAAGCCCGGCAAGCCGGAGCTCGAAGAGTGGCGCGGCATCGTCGCGAACGTCGAGAAGCAGGCGGCCTCGTGATGAAGCGCCGCACCGCCCTCGGCCTGGGACTCGGCGCGGCGACAGCCGCCCCCTTCCCGGTCAATGCGCAGCAGCCGCCCCGCATCGTGTCGGTCGGCAGCTCCATCACCGAGATCGTCTATGCGCTCGACGCCGAAAAGCTGCTGGTCGGCGTCGACACGACCAGCATGTACCCCGAGGCAGCGCGAAAGCTGCCGCAGGTCGGCTACATGCGGGCGCTTTCGGCCGAGGGCGTGCTGTCGCTGAAGCCGACCCTGATCATCGCGACGACCGCGGCCGGCCCCTCCGGCGCTCTCGACCAACTCAAGGCGACGGGCATCGAGATCATGATCCTGCCCGACCTCTACGACTATGACAGCGTGATCACCAAGATTGCCGCCATCGGCAAGGTGACGGGCAAGGTCGCCGCGGCCGATGCGATGATCGCCAAGGGCCGGGAGGCCATGACGTCGCTGGCCGCGACGCTCGCAAAGTCGACCAGTCGGCCGCGCGTGCTGTTCCTGCTGTCGATGACCGGCGGCGCGCCGCAGGCCGCTGGCCGTGACACCGCCGCCGCCGGCATCATCAAGCTGGCGGGCGGCATCAACGCCGTCGATGGCTATTCCGGTTACCGGCCGCTGACGCCCGAATCCGTGATCGCATCGAAGGCCGACTTCGTCTTGGTGACGCGCCAGACCGTCGAGGCCATGGGTGGCAAGCAGGCGATCCTCGACCAGCCCTCGCTGAACCGCACGCCGGCCGGCAAGGCCGGCAGGATCATCGAGTTCGATGCGCTGCTCCTGCTGGGCTTCGGTCCGCGCACGCCGGAGGCGGCCCGGGAACTGGCCATGGCGCTGCATCCAGACCTCGCCCGCGCGCCGTGACGGCGCTCGCCCTGCGCCGTCCGATCCCGCTGTTCGCTCTCGCCGCACTGGCGAGCGTGGTGGCCAGCCTCTGCATCGGCGCCTTCCCCGTCGGCTTCGGCCAGATCCTGTCGGCCATCGGCTTGTCCAGCACGCCGCTCGACGACACGACGGCTGCCGTCCTCTATGCGATCCGCGCACCGCGCGTGTTTGCGGCCTTTGCCGTCGGCGCGGCGCTCGCGGCCGGCGGGGCGGCGATGCAGAGCCTGTTTCGCAACCCACTGGCCGACCCCGGACTGCTGGGCGTGTCGAGCGGCGCCGCCCTCGCCGCCGTGTCGACGATCGTGCTGGGCGAAAGGGTGATGCACGTCGTGCCGCCCGACCTGCGCCCGTGGTGCCTGCCGATCGCGGCCTTCCTCGGAGGACTCGCGGCCACGATCGCCGTCTATCGCATCGCCGCGCGCGAGGGCGTGACCCTGGTCGGCACCTTGCTGCTGGCCGGCATCGCGATCAACGCGCTCACGTCGGCGGGCATCGGCATGCTGGTCTTCGTCGCCGACGACCAGCAGCTTCGCACGCTTATCTTCTGGACGATGGGCGGCTTCGGCTCCGTCACCTGGGTCGCCATCGCGCCCGCTCTGCTGATCCTCCTGATCAGCGTGCCGACCCTGCTGCCGACGGCGCACCTGCTCGACGCGTTGGCGCTCGGCGAACGCGAGGCCGGCCATGTCGGCGTCGATGTCGAACGCCTGAAGCAGCGGCTCGTGGCGCAGGTGGCGCTCGCGGTCGGGGCCGGCGTAGCGATCTCGGGCATCGTGGGATTCGTCGGTCTGATCGCGCCGCACATCGTCCGGTTGCTGCTCGGCCCCTCGCACCGCACCCTGCTGCCGGCGGCCGCCTTGTTCGGCGGCGCCTTCCTCGTGCTGGCCGATGCGCTGGCCCGCACCATGGTCTCGCCAGCCGAACTGCCGATCGGCGTGCTCACGGCCCTGGTGGGCGGTCCGTTCTTCCTATGGCTGCTGGCCAGCCGCGCTGTGCGGGGTGGACTGTGAAACGCCTGCAGGCCATCGGCATCGACGTGCGCGCCCGCACCCGCTCGCTGCTTCGAGACGTTTCGCTCGACGTTGCGCCGGGCGAGTTCGTGGCGATCATCGGACCGAACGGCGCCGGCAAGAGCACCCTGCTCAACGCGCTTGCCGGTGACCGCACCCTGTCCTCCGGCGAGATCCTCCTCGACGGAAGGCCACTCCCCCATTGGAGCAAGCCGGAGCTGGCGCGCCGCCGCGCCGTGCTGCCGCAACATTCGGCCGTGGCCTTCGACTTCACAGGCCTGCAGATCGCCATGCTGGGGTTGCTCGCCTTTCGCGGCACCCTGTCGGAACGGCAGATGCAGGCCGTGGCCGAAAAGGCGCTCGCGGAAACCGAGGCGCTAGCCTTCGCCGACCGGCCCTACACCGTTCTGTCCGGTGGCGAACGGCAGCGCGTCCAGCTCGCCCGCGTGCTGGCTCAATGCGACGCCGATCCCGCGGCCACGCCGTTCCTGCTGCTCGACGAGCCGATCACCGGCCTCGACCTCTCGCACCAGCACGCGGCCCTCGCCAGTGCCCGGCGCCGCGTCGACCGGGGGTTGGGCGTACTCGCCGTACTGCATGATCTCAACATGGCCGCCCGCTATGCCGACCGCGTCGGCATCGTCGAGGATGGCCGTGTGACAAATCTGGGACCGACGCGGGAAACCCTCGATCCGGTGCGGCTCTCGGCCGTGTTCGCGACACCTATTGTGCGAATCGAGGCCGCGGGCGGCATGGCATTCCTCAGCCCCGGCTGATTCACCGCGGTTCGGTGTTCAATCCGACATAAACCCGCCGGATTCGAACGATGTTATGATGCTTCAGCCAGCCATCATAAGTCCGACCTCAGGCCTCCATGGGCGAACGCCCCACTCTGTTGATGACGACCCGACTGGGCGTGCGCCCTCTGGGTGTACGGGGCGAACCACTTCATGCGGTCGCCGGCCAGCTGCTGTCCATCATACGGCGTCGCCTGGGCGACGGTCCCGCCGATCTTCTGGCCGATCCGCAGCTTCGCGAATCCGGGGACGGCATCGACTGGTATGCGGCCCGCCGCGGCACCGTCCAGCGCCTCACTGAACTGGATGAGACCCGACGTACCGAAGTCCTGCGCATCGCGGAGGATCATCTCGCCGCCATCCGGTCGCTGGGCGCGCAGCTCATGGGCTCGCAGACCAGCGAGGAGGCGCGGCTGATCGGGCGCTCGCTCGAACTCTCGACGTCGCGCCCCTCGGACGATTTCGTGTTCGTGGTCGACGGGCAACCCGTGATCGTCGCCTGGGGTTACGAAGCCGACGCCGCGGCGAGCCTGCAGGCTTTCCAGCTGGCGACGGTTCCCCCGGCGGCCCGGCCCGAGGCGGTGTTCGCGAGTGCCCCGGCGGCCATGCTGCCGGCGACGCGCATCGTCGGATGGGCACCCTGGTTCAGTGCGCTGCTGTTCGGCCTGCTGCTGTTGCTGCTCCTGCTGTTGACCTCATGGCTGCTGCGCGCCTGCGTGCCGGTCGATCCCACCTTGAACGTGGCGACGCTCGAGACACCGGCACCGCCCGCGCCCGAAGCCCCGCCCGACCCCACGCCGCTGCTCAAGGCGGCCCTCGAGTCGGCAGGAGACGAGGAGCAGAAGCTCAGGGCCGAGCTCGCATCACTGGAGGCCGAACTCAAGGACAAGCTCGAACAGTGCAAGCCGATCGAGCCTCCCAAGCCGCCGCCCCCGCCTCCCGTGGCCAAAGTCGATCCACCGAAGCCGCCACCGCCTCCGCCGGCTCCCAAGCCGCAGCCGCCGCAGCAGGCCTCCGCGCCGCCGGTCAACCGGCCGCCGCCGGGCCAGCTTCCTTGCGACTGGTCGGGCGATTCCGGCGGCGAAGGCGTGACGCGCAACAAGCACTATCTCGGCGACAAGCCCGGCTTCGTGGCGTTGAACTACCAGCTCTTCCAGCGACCCGACGACATCAAGGTGATCTATCGCGGTCAGCAGCTTGCCGGAACCGGCGGGCCGCGCAGTGGACGCGGCGGCTTCGGATTCGACTGGAATCCGGTCGCCGGGGATTATTCGGTCGATGTGATCGTAACGGGTGAACAATGGGGCACGCGCTGGAACTATGCCATTTCCTGCCCGCGCGGCGCGCGACGATGAGGAGCTGAGATGGCCGCAGGTCCGTTACTTGTCAGTGAGCCGCTGCAGCGCTACCGCGCACTCGGACTCGCCGGTGATCCCGTCTGGCGTGCCGCAGGACAGCTGCGCGCTGCCATTGCCGCGCGTCTCTCGCGCGATCATGCCGATCTGCTCGCCATCCCCGAGGCCGAGCCGAGCGGGCGGACCATCAACTGGTATGCGCCGTTCGACGGCGAGGTGAAGCGCCTCAGCGATCTCGGCGAGGCCGAGCGTCGCGAGATGCTCGACAGGGTGCACCGCCTGCACGGCGAGATCGCGGGTCTCGCAACCCAGATGGAAGCGGTGGAGCGCTCCAACGCCGAACGCAACTTCGCACGCCTGCTGCGTCACGCACTCACGGCGCCGGGCGAAGAGACGCTCTACGTCGTGGACGGACGTCCGGTGATGACGTTCTGGGGCTTCACCGCCGATGCCGCTCTTCCCGGCGTGTTCCTGCCTAGCCTGCCTGCCGCAACGGCGCCACGCGTCGCCGCCACGCCACAGCTCGGACGACCGGAGGCCGTGATGGCCTCGGCCCCGGCCCTTGCCGCTGTGGCCGCACCGCGGACCGTGTGGTGGCAATGGTTGTTGCTCGGTGTCGTGCTGCTGCTCATTCTGGCGCTGCTCGCCTGGCTGATGCGGCCCTATCTGCCGCGCATCGAGCCTTACATCGAGGCCGAGGCACGCGAACGCGCGCTGGGTTTCGCCGTCCGTCAGCCGATGGAGTTGCAGCAGACCCGCGTCTCGACATTGGTGCAGGACAATGAGGAACTGCGCCTCGAACTGGCCCGTCTCACCGACGAGCTGTCGCGCCGCGGCGGCGATTGCGCCGCCGGCATCATCGGACCGGGCGGCGTGATCGTCGGCGCCGTCGGGGGACCGCCGATCGAGCGCGGCGCCGGCCCCGATCTCGGCATCGCGGCAAACGACTCGACGAAGGATCCGACCAGGCCGGACGACAAGGGCGTTGGCATGAAAGGGCCGGACGAGCAGAACAAGGACAAGAGCGTGGCGCAGAACGACCCGAAGAACGATCCCCGGAACGACTCAAGAAACAACGCCCAGAACGACAAGAAGGACGTGCCCAAACCGATGGTCGTGCCGCCCGAGGCAAAGCAGAAGCAGGACCTCGCCTTCCTGAAGGGCGACTGGCGCTCTCGCACCGGGCTGGCCACCGCGACGGGCGAGAAGGACATTCGCCCCAACTACACCCTGGATGACAAAGGCAAGGGCAAGGTGTCGTTCACCCAGAAGAACGGCGCCACCTGCGAAGCGCCGGCCGAAGCGCGCTGGGACGGCACCAAGCTGGTGATCGAGGAGAAGACCAACCCCCGCTGCAGCGACGGCAAGACCTACGCCCGCAACACCGTGAACTGCGAAATCGGCGCCGATGGTGCCGCGCAATGCAAGGGCAGCCAGCCCGGCGACCCGCGCAGCTACAAGGTGCAGATCGGCCGCTGAGCCCCTACATAAAGAAGATGATGGCCGTACCGGAGTGACATGAGCGACCTCGCCCGCCTGCCGAGTTACCCCAGCCCGACGACGCTGATTGCCCGCTCCGGCATCCAGTTCCTCGACTTCGGCTTCGATCCCGTACGCCTCAAGGTCCGCGAATGGGGCTTCCATGACGCCGCCGCAACGAACGCGGTCGACGATCTGGTTCAGCTCGACTTCGACGAAGGCCGCGGCCAGTACGAAGTGGTCGAGAACGGACGCCGCCGCGCCGCCGATCCAAATTTGGTCATCACAGCCAAGGACGCGCTCGCGCCCTTTCTCGACAAGTGGGTGCCGGTGCCGTTCCTGCAGGTGCGGCCCAACAACCAGTTCCGCGAGGGCCCGGCCGACTGGGCGCGCGTACGCGTGGTCGACCTCGAGGCGCGCTACGGTTCGGGTTATCGCGATGAGCAGGGCAATCGCTATCGGGCGGTGCTGGCTTTCGATACCGGCCTGATCGCCGAAGCCGAGGGCCGTGCCTATCTCGCCCCGTCGCCCAAGGACGTGACCTCCGGCGCACTATTCGCGCTGGCGCCGCAGCAGCGCGCCAACCACTGGCTGCTGCGCCAGAGCTGGATGGTGCAGTGGCTCGACGAGCTGTTCCATGAACTGCATCCGCGCGCGACCGCGGAGGAGATCGAAAACGACATCAAACAGAAGCCGCAGGAAGCCACGGCGCGTTATCTCGCCTTCCTCGGTCTGCTCGCTGCGGCGGTGCACTTTCCGCCGGTGAAGCTGGTGGGCGATGCCGAGCGCCCCGGCCGCGGCGCGATCGAGGTGGACCTCGTGCTCGACGTTGGCAACTCGCGGACCTGCGGCCTGCTGATCGAGGCGGCGGGCGAGCTGGGCGTCAACCTGAACGATTCCTACGAGCTCGCGCTGCGCGATCTCTCGCATCCCGAGGTCGTGCACACGCGTCCCTTCGAATCGCGCGTCGAGTTCGCACAGGCTTGGTTCGGCAAGAATCATCTCTCGCGCCTCGGCGGCCGTGCCGACGCATTCGTGTGGCCGACCATGACTCGGGTCGGCCCCGAGGCGACGCGGCTGGCGGCGCGGCGGCGCGGCACCGAGGGCAACACGGGCATGTCGAGCCCCAAGCGCTATCTGTGGGACGAGGAGCCGCAACAGCGCGAATGGCGCTTCAACGTCGCCTACGCCCAGGACCAGACGGCGATGCCGGCCGCCGCCGGGCCGATGGCCCAGCTGGTGAACCAGAAGGGCGAGCCGCTGCATCTGGTCGATCCGGATGCCGACACCGCGGATCATCTGCCGGTGTTCGAGCCGCTCTATTCGCGCTCTTCGGTGATGACCTTCGTTCTCAGCGAAGTGCTGCTGCAGGCGCTGATGCTGATGAACTCGCCGCAGCAGCGCGGCCGGCGCGCCCATGCCGAGACGCCGCGCCGCCTGCGCCGTATCGTGCTCACCCTGCCGACCGGCATGCCGCTCGCCGAACGCCTGATTTTCCGCAAGCGCGCCGAAGCGGCCCGCGACCTCGTCTGGATGATGATGGGCTGGAAGCTGGACGATCCCGCGGCGCCGGCGCCGCGCGTGCTCACCGACTGGGACGAGGCGAGCTGCACGCAGCTCGTCTATCTCTACACCGAAGTCGCACGCAATTTCGGCGGCGACGCCCGCCGCTTCTTCCAGGTCACACGCAAGCCGCGCGGCAAGCCGCCCGAGGACGTGCTCAACATCGCGAGCATCGATGTGGGCGGCGGCACGACAGACCTGATCATCAACGCCTATCGCCTGGAAGGCGCCGGTACGTCCGTCACGCTGTTCCCGGAACAGAAGTTCCGCGAGGGCTTCAGCGTCGCCGGCGACGACATCCTGCTTCGCGTCGTGCAGGCGCATGTGTTGCCGCCGATCGAGGCGGCCCTGCGCACCGCCGGCATCGCCAACCCGGCCGACCTGATGGCGGAGCTGGTGGGCGGCGACCGCGGCGGCGAGGACGTGATCCAGCGCAACCTGCGCCAGCAGTTCGCGCTGCAGATCGCCCATCCGCTTGCGCTGGAATTCCTGCGCGCGGCCGAGACCTACGATCCGACGTCGGGCGTCGTTGCGGCCGAGCCGCGCGCCTACGAAACCTTCTTCCCCGGCGGCGCCAAGCCGTCCGAGGAAGTCGTGACCTTCGTGAACGAGGCGGCACGCAAGCGCGGCGCCCAGAACTTCGACCTGCGCGAAGTCGTTTTCCCAGTCGACCTGCCGGGGCTCGACAAGACCGTTCGGGCGGAGATGGGCCGTGTGCTGGCGCCGCTCGCCGAGATCGTGCACGCCTACGATTGCGACGTGCTGCTGCTGTCGGGCCGGCCGTCGCGCCTGCCCGGCATCCGCTCGCTGGTGATGGAGCTGCTGCCGCTGCCGCCTGAGCGGGTGATCTCGCTTCACGAGTACCGCGTCGGCGCCTGGTATCCGTTCCGCGACGCCAGGCTGCGGGTCGAGGATCCGAAGACGACCGTCGCGGTCGGCGCGATGATCGCCGCACTCGCCCAGTCGCAGCTTCCGGACTTCTCCTTCCGCTCCGACCTGCTGCGCTCCAGGAGCATCGCGAGGTTCATCGGCAAGCTCGATGGCGGCGGCCGCCTGCAGAAGGAAGACCTGATCTTCCGCGACGTCGATCTCGACAATCGCGAATTCGAACTGCCGGAAGTCGCTTTCGAATTCCGCGGGCCCATGTGGCTGGGCGCGCGGCAGCTCGACCTCGTCCGCTGGCCCGCCGCGCGGCTCTACGCGCTCGAGTTCGCCAAGCCGGAATATGCCGAACGGCACGCGCGCGAGACGCCGTTCCGCATCACGCTCGCCCGGGTGAAGCCCAAGGACAAGGAGTCGGGCGACGTCGAGCGCTTCCGCCTGCGCCAGGTGACCAACCGCGACGGCCGCGCCGTCGCTCTCGACCGCCTGACGCTCCGCCTCCAGACACTGCCGCGCCGTGAGGGCTACTGGCTCGACACCGGCATGCTCAAGACCGGTTAAAGGGACCCTCGGGAAGATCATGGACACAGTCGATCTCAAGCTGGCCCAGGACTGCGAGGCGCTGGCCGTTGCCGCGAGCGAGGGCGTCACCTGGCTGAAGGATGCCGCCGGACAGTCGCCCACGGTGGCGCAACAGGCGCCGTCTCTCGTGAGCGAGCTGCAGAAGGTTCGCAACCAGAGCCGCAAGCTCGCGCGTGCAGCCCGCCGCCGCATGTGCGTAGGCGTGTTCGGTCCCAGCCAAGCCGGCAAGTCGTACCTCGTTTCCATTCTGGCGAGCCGCGACGGCCGGCCGCTGCAGGCGCGCTTCGCCGACAGGACTTACGACTTCCTGCGCGAGATCAATCCGCCCGGCAATCGCGAGTCGACCGGCCTGGTCACGCGCTTCGGCCTCGGCCTCAGCGACGGCCCGGCCGACTTCCCGGTGAAGGTACGGCTGCTCACGCAGACCGACATCGTGAAGATCCTGGGCAATTCCTTCCTGCTCGACTTCGATCACCAGAAGGCCGAGTTCGTGCGGCCCGACGGTGCGGCAATCCGCAAGCGCCTGTCGGAGCTGCGGGCCAAGGCCCAGCCGGTGCCGGTCGGCGATCTCGAGTCCGACGACGTGCTCGACCTGATCGAGTATTTCGACACCTTCTTCGCCGGTGTCACCGCCGAGCTGCGCACCGATTTCTGGCGCGAGGCGATCGATCTCGCGCCGCGTCTCTTGGGGCAGGACCGCGCGCGTCTGTGGTCGGTCCTGTGGTACGACTTCCAGCCCTTCACCGATCTCTACCTGACGCTCTACGATGGGCTGCAGAAGCTCAGCCATGCACCCGAGGCGCTGCTCGGCATGGATGCGCTGATCCCACGCGAGAAGAGCATCGTCGACGTGCTGACGCTCGACCGGCTGGGCGCCGATGCCGACGATCCACTGCTGGTGCGCCCCCGCCGCGCCGACGGCCGCTCCGCGCCCGATGCGCGCCTGCCGCGCTCGCTGGTCTGCGCCCTCACCGCAGAGCTGAACGTCGCGATCGACGAGAAGCCGTGGGATTTCTTCGATCATACCGACCTGCTCGACTTTCCGGGCGCCCGGTCGCGGCTGAAGCTCGCCCATCTCGACGACGTCGCCAAGTCGAAGGGCGTTGCCGAAGGCGCCAACCCGCTGCGCGAGCTGCTGTTGCGCGGCAAGGTCGCCTATCTCTTCCAGCGCTACTCGGCCGAGCGCGAGCTCAGCGCCATCCTGCTGTGCATTCCCGACGGCAACCAGGAAGTCCGCGACCTCTCCGACATGATGACGGCGTGGATCGATCAGACGATCGGCGCCACGCCGGCCGACCGCGCCAAGCAGAAGAACGCGCTGTTCCTCGTACTGACCAAGATGGATCGCGAGTTCGAGCAGAAGGCCGGCGAGACGGAGGAATCGCGCCGCCTGCGCTGGAGCGCGCGCCTCGGCAATTCGCTGGTCAACAACTTCCGCGGCGAGTGGCCGCTCGACTGGAACGGCAGGCCGTTCAACAACAGCTTCTGGCTGCGCAACCCGACCGTCATCGACGAGCGGCTGATGGACTATGATGGGGGCCGCGAGGTCGGTATCGCAGAGGCCTTCGCCCAGCGCGCCGGCGAACTGCGCCGCCAATTCGTCGAGAACGAGGACGTGCGGCGCCACTTCGCCGATCCGGCGCTGGCGTGGGACGAAGCGTTCCGTGCCAACGACGGCGGCGTGGCACACCTCGTGAAGAGTCTGATCCCGGTCTGTGATCCCGCCATCAAGCGGGCCCAGGTGCGCGGCCAGCTCGAGATCCAGCTGCGCCGCCTGGTCGACCGGCTGGCCGGCTTCCACAGCGCGTCCGACGGCGATGCCCGCACCAAGAAGCGGGACCTCGTGCAGACGGTGCTGCGGGGCTTGGCCAACGTCATCCAGCAACAGCTGTTCGGCGAGCTCGTCGCCGCCCTGCAGGTCGCCGACACGGCCTTGCGCGAGATCTACTTCCGCATCGCCACCGCCCGCCCGTCGGACGAGGGCGCGGGCCGGAACGGCAAGACGGCGGCCGCCGCGGCGGCGTCGACCGGTGCCTCGATCGACCTCGGCGCCATCTTCGCCGACGTGTTCGGCG
>JAGNNA010000506.1 GCA_017990895.1 Reyranella sp. | reverse complement strand
CGCAACGATCTCGGCCGTCTTGCCCTGCTGGCCGGCTTTCTCGGCGAGCACCGCGCGCTCGCGCTCGATCGCCGCCTGGTCGAGGTCGGCAACCGTCAGCGACTGCGGGTTGGTCGCGGCCACGTGCATGGCCAGCTGCTTGGCGAGCGCGCCCAGCTTGGCCTTGTCGCCGGTCGACTCGAGTGCCACCAGCACGCCGATCTTGCCGAGATCGGTCGCCACAGCATTGTGGGTGTAGGCCACGACCACGCCGTCGGACACCGACAGCGAGGCGGCGCGACGCAGGCTCATGTTCTCGCCGATCGTTGCGATCAGGTTGGTGAGCTCGCCCTGCACGTCACGGCCGGTGCCGGGGAACGGCGAGGCCGCTACCTTCGCGAGGTCGCCACCGTTGTCGAGCGCGAGCTTGGTCGCCGTGCCGACGAACTTCTGGAACTGGTCGTTGCGGCCAACGAAGTCGGTCTCGGCATTGACTTCGAGGACGGCGCCACGCGTGCCTTCCGCGGCCACGCCGACGAGGCCTTCCGCGGCAACACGGCCGGCCTTCTTCGAGGCCGCCGACAGGCCCTTGGTGCGCAGCCAGTCGACCGCCTTCTCCACGTCACCGGCGGTCTCGCCCAGCGCCTTCTTGCAATCCATCATGCCCGCGCCGGTCTTCTCGCGCAGTTCCTTGACGAGCGATGCAGTGATCTCAGCCATTTCTTGCTCCGTTTAGTGCAACAAGGGCCGGTCTTCCGACCGGCCCCGTCTGTTTCTCTTCCGTGAAGGGCCGGTTTACTCGGCCGGTGCCGCCTCGGCCGCCGGGGCCTCGGCAGCGGGGATTTCTTCGTCCGGTTGTTCGGCCAGCTCGCCGACGTCACCGCCGGCGGCAGAGATTTCGGCGCGGATGCCGTCGAGCACCGAGCTCGCCAGCAGGTCGCAGTAGAGCGACACGGCGCGGATCGCGTCGTCGTTGCCCGGGATCGGGAAGTCGATGCCGTCGGGATCGGAGTTGCTGTCGACCACCGCGACGATCGGAATGCCGCGCTTGCGGGCTTCCAGGACCGCGATCGACTCCTTGTTGGTGTCGATGATGAACAGCATGTCGGGGGTGCCGCCCATTTCCTTGATGCCGCCCAGCGAGCGCTCGAGCTTGTCGCGCTCGCGCGTCAGGTCGAGCTGCTCCTTCTTGGTGAGGCCGATGACATCGCCCTTCAGCCGCTCGTCGAGCTCGCGCAACCGCTTGATGGATGCCGAGATCGTGTTCCAGTTCGTGATCATGCCGCCAAGCCAGCGGTGGTTCACGTAATACTGGCCGCAGCGCTTGGCGGCGTCGGCGACGCGCTCGGCAGCCGCCGGCTTGGTGCCGACGAAAAGCACGCGACCACCACTCGCGACGACGTCGCGAACCTGGCGCAGTGCCTGCTCTAGCAACGGCACGGTCTTGGTGAGATCGATGATATGGATCCCGTTGCGCACCCCGAACAGGTACGGCTTCATCTTGGGATTCCAGCGGCGCGTATGGTGGCCGAAATGAACGCCCGCTTCCAGCAGCTGGCGCATCGTAAACGTCGGCATGGTCATGCCGTTCTCCTTTTCCGGTTGAGCCTCCGCGGGCGTCGTCCCCGGAATGGGGACACCGGAGCGAGCGGCGGGATGTCTCCCCGTCGACCGCAAACCCGCGTGCGAAGTGGCGCGTTTCTAGTGGTTTGCCGCCAAAAATGCAAGTGTCAGCAAAATCAAGATCTTAGCCGATCTGTTTGGCTATTTCCCGAGCCAGTTCGAGGACCGAGAGAGGCGCGCTCCCCTCTGCCTTGTTGTTGGCGGTGATCCAGACCTTTTGGCCCGCCTTGTGAGCGGCAGCGGCCATGCGGGCCAGCACCCGCCGGGTCTCGACGTCCTCGTCGACCAGCCGGTCGAACGGCTCGTAGCGCTGCTTGGCCGCCTGGTACAGGAACCCGCGATGCAGGTTCCAGCGTACGACCAAGGGACCGGGCTCCTCCCCGTCCAGCGCCTTCAGCGCCGTTTCCTGCCGCTCGACCTCCGGCATGCGGTCATGGAGACCGACGCAATAGCGGATTCCGACCCGCGCGAGCATCCGCATCAGCCGCGGCGTCAGGAGTTCGGGATTGCGCAGTTCCAGTGCGTAGACCGGCACCTGACCGGCCATATCGCGCGGTAGCGCGGCGAAGAAGGCCTCCAGCCGGTCGATCAGGAGATGCGTCTCTTCCGCCAGCCCTCGCGGCAGGGGCGAAATCTGGAAAACCAGCGGTCCGGCCTTGGCCTTCAGCCCTTCCAGGCACGGCAGGACGAACTCACGGGTGGCCAGGCTCGCGTCGAGAAAGTGCGGATTCGCGACTTTTCCTCTGCCCTCTTCGTCGCGCATCACCGCATCGCAGACCAGCGCCGGCGCCTTCACCACGAAGCTGAAATGATCCGGCACCTGGCTGGCGTAACGCGCATAGTCGACGACCGAAATCGGTGCGTAGAAGGTCCGGTCGAGGCTGACGGTGCGCAGCAGCGGGATCTGGGCATAGGCGGCCAGTCCCTTGCGGCTGAGCGTCGCCTGCGGATGGACGCCATCGTAGACCAGGCCCCGCCAGCCGGGAAAGAACCACGACGATGTGCCGAGCCGGATTTCCGGCGGGAGAAGCGGTGCTTCCAGCAGGGGCGAATCCCTGGCGGGCCTGACATCGCCCGCCCCCGAAGTTCTCCGCACGGCGGGCGCGGCGGTTTCGATTTCAAAGAGCCCGGTCTGGCGGCTCAAATTTCCTCGACATTCTCGACGCCCTGCAGGCTGCCGATCGTGTCGCGCAGACCGCCGGCGATCGAATAGGTCCCGGGCAAGGTGATTTCGGCCTCGGAGTCTTCCGGCATCGGCACGACCAGCGTGACCCGCCCGCGCCCGCGCTTGCCCTCGAGCGCTTTACGCAGGGCTTCGAGCGCCATCGGATCGGTGATCACGATGCGCAGCCCCGCGGCGGAGTTCGCGACCGCATCCTCCAGCTTCTCCACCGACTGTGCCGTGAGCTTCACCTGTTCGCCGTCCAGGCGGCCGTCGACCGAGATCAGGATCGCCTGACCAGCTTCCAGCAGGTTGCGCTTTGAACTCAGGAGTTCGCTGAACATGACGCACTCGAAGGCTCCGGACTGGTCCGAGCA
>JAGNNA010000505.1 GCA_017990895.1 Reyranella sp. | reverse complement strand
GCCGCCCTGTTCGCGTCTGAGCGCCTCGCGACGGAGCATGGCTCGCCATTCGGCGGGAGGCATGCACTTGTGGGCGTGGACGCCGAGCTTGCGCTGGATGGCCTCGCGCTGCTCGGGCAGGTAGCGGTCCTTGCTGCTGGCCGGGAGGGCCCAGGCCCAGCCGGCGGAAACCATCTTCTCCTGTAGGTCGTCGTCGCCCGCGAAGCACTGCGCCACCGGTGGGTTGGTCTTGCGATCCGTATCGACCAGGCGGCAGTTGACCGGACGCCCGGCGATGAACTCCTCCAACGCCTTGCGGGCCAGCGCTCCGGCACGCCAGTGGCCGTCGTCGCAGGTCTGGCTGCGCTCAGGGGCGTCAATGCCGAACAGCCGGACGGTCTGCGGACCGAATCGCACCGTGTCGCCGTCAACCACCGTGAAGCGCGGCTTCGGCACCGGCGGCACCACGGTGTCGTCGTCGGAGGATTGGGCGGCGGCGCCGACTGTCACCAGCAGCGCGGCAAGGGCAACGATCGGCCAGGAGAGAGTCTTCAAAGGGTAACCTTGCGGCGGCGTTTCCACGCCACTTTACGTCATTTGCGCTCCGCCCCAAAGCCGGCCCGCCGCAACGCGTCGGCCATCGCGTTGCCAGGGGCGCTGGGCTTGGCGGCCTGCACCCTGGCCTGATCCCGCCGGGAGGCGCCGCCGCCACCCTCGGGGCGGGCGGATCGCGCAGGCTGCCTGCCGGCTTCATCGTCGAGCCGCAGGGTCAGGCTGATGCGCTTGCGCGGTTTGTCGACGTCCAGCACCTTCACCCGCACGATGTCGCCCGGCTTCACGACGCTGCGCGGATCCTTCACGAAGCTGTTCGACAAAGCCGAGACGTGCACGAGCCCGTCCTGATGGACGCCGACATCGACGAAGGCGCCGAATGCGGCGACGTTGGTGACAACGCCCTCGAGCACCATGCCCGGCTCGAGGTCGTTCAGCGTCTCGACACCGGCCTTGAACTCGGCCGTCTTGAAGGCCGGTCGCGGATCGCGGCCTGGCTTCTCCAGTTCGCGCAGGATGTCGGTGACGGTGGGCAGGCCGAACTTTTCGTCGACGAAATCTTTCGCCGACAGGGCGCGCAGGGCGGAGGCATTGCCGATCAGCGCGTCGATCTTGTTCTTGGTCGCCTCGATGATCCGGTGCACCACCGGATAGGATTCAGGATGGACCGCCGAGGCGTCGAGCGGATCGTCACCAGCCGGAATGCGCAGGAATCCCGCGCACTGCTCGAAGGCCTTGGGGCCGAGCCGCGGCACGTCCTTCAGCGCCTTGCGCGACCGGAAGGCGCCATTGGCGTCGCGATGGGAGACGATGCTCTGGGCCAGTCCGGCGCCGATGCCGGAGACGCGGGCCAGCAGTGGTGCCGATGCCGTGTTGAGATCGACTCCGACGCCGTTCACGCAATCCTCGACGACGGCATCCAGCGACTTCGAGAGTTTGAACTCGCTGAGATCGTGCTGGTACTGGCCGACGCCGATCGACTTGGGGTCGATCTTCACCAGTTCCGCCAGCGGGTCCTGCAGGCGGCGGGCGATCGAGACGGCGCCGCGCAGGGTCACGTCGAGACCCGGCAACTCCTCGGAGGCATAGGCCGAAGCCGAATAGACCGACGCGCCGGCCTCCGACACCACGATCTTCTGCAGCTTGACGTTGGCCAGCCCCTTCAGCAACTCGATCGCCAGCTTGTCGGTTTCGCGCGAGGCGGTGCCGTTGCCGATCGCGATCAGCTCGACCTTATGCTCGCGCACCAGCCTCGCCAGAATGGCGAGCGACTCGTCCCAGCTGCGCTGCGGCTCGTGCGGATAGATCGTGCTGGTCGCCACCACCTTGCCGGTCGCGTCGACCACCGCGACCTTCACGCCGGACCGGTAGCCGGGATCGAGTCCCAGCGTCGGCCGCGCACCGGCGGGCGCGGCGAGCAGCAGGTCGCGCAGGTTGGACGCGAAAACCCGCACCGCCTCTTCCTCGGCCGCGGTCCACAGGCGCAGCCGCAGGTCGATCGACAGCATGATCGTGATCTTGGTGCGCCATGCCCAGCGCACCGTATCGACCAGCCACTTGTCGCCCGGCCGTCCCTGGTCGGAGATGCCGTAGACCCGCATGATGCGCAGCTCGTAGGCGCTGGGGATCGCCTGGCTGGCGGGAGGGCGGGTCGCGGGATCGTCCGGCTCGACGGTCAGGCCGAGAATCTCCTCACGCTCGCCGCGGCACAGCGCCAGCACGCGATGCGACGGCATCTTCGGGAGTAGTTCCGAGAAATCGAAATAGTCGCTGAACTTGGCGCCAGCTTCCTGCTTGCCCTCGCGAACCTTCGAAACCAGTCGCCCGTTGGTCCAGAACTCCTCGCGCAGCGCGCCGATCAGGTCGGCATTCTCGGCGAAGCGCTCGACCAGGATGGCTCGTGCGCCTTCGAGAGCCGCCGCCGCGGTTGCTACGTTCTTGTCGGTCGAAACAAAGGGTTCCGCGCGAACCGCGGGGGCGACGGTCGGATCCTTCAGCAGCAGGTCCGCGAGCGCCTCCAGCCCGGCTTCCTTGGCGATCTCCGCCTTGGTGCGCCGCTTGGGCTTGTAGGGGAGATAGATGTCCTCGAGGCGGCTCTTGCTGTCGGCCGCCAGGATCGCTGCTTCGAGCTTCGCGTCGAGCTTTCCCTGGTCGCGGACGGAATCGAGGATGACCTTCCGCCGTGCTTCGAGCTCGCGCAGGTAACCCAACCGCTCCTCGAGCGTGCGCAGCTGCGCATCGTCCAGCGATCCTGTGACCTCCTTGCGGTAGCGCGCGATGAAGGGGACGGTCGCGCCGCCGTCCAGCAGCTCGACCGCAGCCTGGACCTGCTGCTCCTTGACCCCGAGTTCTTCGGCAATACGCGCCTGAATGGAGACCACCAAGAAACACCTCTTCGGTCGTGTACGTGGGAGACCGTCTCCACGTCGGGCCGCGGATATGAACGGCGCGGCTGTGGGACTTCAAGCAGTTTATGAAGTTGCGCCTGAAGAGGTCCGCGATCGTTTGACCCGAATTTCGTTCGTTGGCAGTGTGAAAACCCCTGACAACGAGAAAAGCCATCGATCATGGATTTTGCCTTTTCCGAACAGCACGAGGCCGTCCGCGATACCGTGA
>JAGNNA010000146.1 GCA_017990895.1 Reyranella sp. | reverse complement strand
GTGCAGCTCATACCCGAGGTGAAGCTGGTCGGCGGCCTGCGGTGGGACTACTACGCGGCGACGATCGGCAATTCGATCAACAGCGTGAACACGGCCGGCAGCACGGCGGTTGCATTCCAGTACCAGCCGGACAGCTTCCTCAGCGTTCGAGCCGGCGTCATCTATGAGCCGACACCGGCGCAATCGTATTACGTGTCGTACAGCACCTCGTTCAATCCGTCGCTCGAGCAGCTCACCTCGACGACCGGCGGATCGTACCTGCCGCCGGAAAACAACAGGGGCGTCGAGGCCGGCTTCAAGTACGAACTGCTGAATGCCAACCTGTCGCTCAATGCGGCGGTCTTCTCGATCGTCAAGAACAATGCGCGCAACGCCAATCCCGACGGCACCTACTCGCCGGTCGGCAACGTGCAGGTGAGCGGCGGACGGGTCAACGTCGCCGGCCGCATCACGCCGGAATGGCAGGTGTTCGGCGGCTACGCCTATATGAACGGCGTCATCCTGCAGGGCCTGAGCTACCAGAACGGCATCGGCAACACGACCGGCAAGGTACCGCTCAATACGCCGCGGGACTCCGCGAACCTCTGGACGACCTACACGTTCAACGAAACCTACGAAATTGGCGGCGGCTTTTTCTATGTCGGCCAGCGTTACGCCAACAACACCAACACGGTGGTCGTGCCGGCCTACACGCGGTTCGATCTGACGGCGGCCTACAAGCAGCCGACCTACGACGTTCGCCTCAACGTCTACAACTTGTTCAACTTAATCTACTACGATGGCGTGATCGCCTCGGATGGCGGTCGTGCCGTCATGGGGGCGGGCACCACGGGCATGATCACGCTGAACTACCGGCTGTGAAGACGGAAGCCGCCGCCCGTCATGCTCGTCTGTGTTCCCGAGGTCCTGAACGCCGCGCAGCTCGTCAGCCTGCGCGAGCGTCTGGAGCGGTCCAATTCCTGGGTCGACGGTCGCGTGACAGCCGGCTACCAGGGCGCGCCCGTGAAGTTCAACCAGCAGATCGACGAGAGGTCTGAAACCGCTATCGCGTGCCAGCGCATCGTCGGCGCGGCGCTGGAGGTCCATCCGATCTTCATCAGCGCCGTGCTGCCGAACGAGATCTATCCGCCGATGTTCAACCGCTACGGCGAGGGCATGAGGTTCGGTGCGCATGTCGACGGCAGCGTGCGCATCAATCCCCATACCGGGCGCAAGCTGCGCACCGATGTGTCGGCAACGCTGTTCCTCAGCAACCCCGAGGATTACGATGGCGGCGAGCTGGTGATCGAGGACACGTACGGCCAGCACAGCGTCAAGCTGGCGGCCGGCGACATGGTCGTCTATCCCGCGACCAGCCTGCACTCGGTGGCGCCGATCACCCGCGGGGTGAGGGTGGCCTGCTTCTTCTGGACGCAGAGCCTGATCCGCGACGACATGCAGCGGTCCCTGCTGCACGACATGGACAACGCCATCCAGCGCCTGAACGAGACCAATGCGGACGAGGCCGCGCGGCGGTCGCTGATCGGCTGCTACCACAATCTCATGCGGCAATGGAGCGAGACCTGATGGCGCGCGCGGCCGCCATCGCTGGGAGAGCAGGCAGTGTCAATCGCCGGCTCACCTTCGTGCGCTGGGTGCGCAAGACGCATGGCTGGTTCGGCCTGTGGGGTGCGCTGCTGGGTCTCCTGTTCGGATTCAGCGGCATCTGGCTCAATCAACGAAACACCATGAAGCTGCCCTTGCCCGACCAGCTGCAGATCAATGCCCAGCTCCAGCTGCCCGAGCCGCGACCGCAGACCATCGACGCTCTGGGCACGTGGCTGCAGCAGGCGCTGAAGCTCGATCGCGGCCCGAACAATACGCGCGTCGAGCGCGCCCGCCCGGTTCCGTGGGGCGAACGAGGTGGCGACGGCAGTGCCCGGCCCCTGCAACAACCCGAGCGCTGGATACTCAACTTCGGCGGGCCCAATCATCTCGTTCAGGCGGAATACTGGGTCGGCAACCGATCGCTGTCGGTGCGGACGACACAGAACGGCTTCGTGGCCACGCTCACCAATCTGCACAAGGGCACGGCCATACCCGTGCCGTGGATCCTGTTGATCGACACGCTGGCCGGCAGCATGATCTTCTTGTCGATCAGCGGCGTCATCCTGTGGTGGGAGAGTCATCGCAAGCGCGCGGTCGGCATCACGATCTTCGCCGTCGCCGTGGCTACCACGGTGGCATTGGCCGTCAGTCCGCTCCAGCTCTAGGGGCGATGTCAGTGGTAGAACACGTGCCTTCGAGTCCGCCCTTCGTCGAGCCCGGGCCGCCGGGTCCATCGCGCGAGCCGCTGTCGACGGCGACGCGTCGAGGGATTCTCGCGCTGGTGATCTTCTTCCATGTCGGGGGAGGCTGGGCGCTGACGCAGGTCGAACCGGTGAAGCTGGTGGTGGGCGACATCGCGCCGATGGAGGTGCGGATGGTGGCGGCCGAGGAGCCGGGCCAGTCGGAGATCGAGGATTCGGAGCCGCCGCCGCCGGTCGAGCTGAAGCCGCCGCCACCCGAGCTGGCGACCATCGTCGAGCCGCCGCCGCCCGACCTGCCGCCGCCGGAGTTCCCGCTGGCCAAGGTCGAGCTGCCGCCTTCCGACGACCCGCCGCCGCCCGAGTTCAAACCGCCCGAGAAGAAGGTCGAGCCCAAGCCAAAGCCGCCCGAGCCGAAGCCGGTGCAGAAGAAGCCGCAGCCCGCGCGACCGGCGGCGCCGGTCGAGGCGGGCCCGCAGCAGGCCGCGACCGCGGCGCCGGCGGGGCCGCGCACGGTGCAGGCCTCGCAACTCGGCTGGCTGGTGCAGCCCAGCCCCGCCTATCCGGCGCGCGCGCGGCGGGCGGGCGAGCAGGGCACGGCGACGATCCGCGTGCTGGTCGACGTGACCGGCCGGCCGGCGCAGGTCTCGCTGGCGACCTCGTCGGGCCATGCCGATCTCGACCAGGCGGCGCTGAGCGCTGTGCGCGCGGCGCAGTTCCGACCCTATGTGGAAGGCGGCCTGGCGCAGGCGGTCTGGGTCCACGTTCCGATCAAATTCGTGTTGCAGTAGGAGAGCATCTCATGGGCGACGCATCGGCCCTGGGCTTCGGCCATTTCATCGCGCAGGCGGACATCGTCGCCAAGATCCTGCTGGGCGTGCTGGCAGTGATGTCGGCGATCTCCTGGTACCTGATCATCTACAAGGGCATCGGGCAGGTCATCCGTCAGGGGCGCAGCCGCCGGTTCCTCGCTTTCTTCTGGAGCGCCACCTCGCTGGAGCAGGTGCAGAACGAGCTCAGCATCCACGGGGTGAACGAGCCGTTCGGCCATCTCACGGCGCATTCGCTGCATGCCCAGGCGCATCACGCGAAGTTCGGCGCAGCCAAGCTCGAGGAGGCGGGCAGCGAGACCGAGTTCCTGACACGCACCATCAAGAAGGTGCTCGACGAGGAGACGACGTCGCTGGAGAACGGGCTGACCATGCTGGCGACGATCGGGGCGACGGCGCCGTTCGTGGGCCTGTTCGGCACGGTGTGGGGCGTCTACCACGCGCTGGTGGCGATCGGCATGTCGGGTTCGGGGATGCTGGACAAGGTGGCGGGCCCGGTGGGCGAGGCGCTGATCATGACCGGCATCGGGCTGGCGGTCGCTCTGCCGGCGGTCATGGGCTACAACTGGCTGACCCGTTCCAACCGCGTGCTGACGGCCAAGCTCGACGCCTTCGCCTTCGAGCTGCTGACCTTCCTGTCGATGGGCCGTGCGCTGCAGGCCGGCCGCAAGCCTGGCAACGTACCGCTCGCGGCCGTGAACTGAGGGAGCGCGGGCAATGGCATTCGGAAGTTTCGAACGCAAGACCTCGTCCCAGCCGATGGCCGAGATCAACATGGTGCCGCTGATCGACGTGGTGCTGGTGCTGCTGGTGATCTTCATCGTGACGGCGCCGCTGCTCACCAACGTGGTGAAGCTCGACCTGCCGAAGGCGACGGCGAACGCCGACCTGCAGAAGCCCGAGAAGATCGAGTTCGCGATCGACGCGCAGGGCTCGCTGTTCTGGGGCGGCGAACGGGTGACGCGGGAGGAGGCGATGGAGAAGTTCGCCGAAGCGGGCCGCAAGCGGCCGCAGCCCGAGGTTTATCTGCGCGCCGACGCCACCGTGCCCTACCGCTACGTCTCCGAGACCCTGGCCGACGCTTCCAAGGGTGGCCTCTCCAGGATCGCCTTCGTCAGCGAACCGACGCGGTGAGCCTCAGCTCCGCGTTCCGGCGAAGCTGACCGTCGCCACGCCGGCACCGACCAGCAGCCCGCCGCCCACCTTGTTGACGACGCCAATGGCGCGCGGGTCGGACGCCAGCCTGCGCGCGCGCGAGGCGACCAGCGCGTAACCGAAGGCATTGGCGAAGGCGAGCACCAGGAACGTCGTCTCGAACACCAGCATCTGGGTGAGGAAGTCCGCCCTGGGATCGAGGAAGGCGGGCAGGAAGGCCACGAAGAAGGTGATGCTCTTGGGATTGAGCGCCGTCACCAGCCAGGCGTGGCCCAGCATCTTCGCGGCCGAGACCGTCTCGGTCCGCGGGGCGGCATCAAGCGTGCCGCCAGCGCGCCATAGCTTGATGCCGAGATAGACGAGGTAGGCGGCCCCGATCCACTTCAGGATCGTGAACAGCGTGGCCGAGGTAGCGAGCAGGGCACCGAGCCCCAGCATCGAGAGCGTCATGGCGGTGAAGTCACCCAGGGCGACGCCGATCGCCATCGGCAGCGCGGTCCGCCAGCCCTGGCCGAGGGCATAGGAAACCACCAGCAGAACGGTCGGGCCGGGGATCACCAGAAGAACGCTCGACGCCGCTGCAAAGGCAGCCCAGGTTTCGAAGGACATGACAACCTCGTGGATTTCTTCGATCAAGCCACGGCCGGAAAGAGGCGTCAGCCGAAATTTAGCCTCTTTCCAACGTCAAGATTGCATGCTATTCAATCTTGCTGGAGGCTGAATGACCCGTTCCAAGGCGCGAGGCTATCACCACGGCGACCTTCGCGAGGCGCTGGTGACGGCGGGCCGCAAGCTCGTCGAGGAAAAGGGCATTCGCGGCTTCACCCTGCGGGAATGTGCGCGACGGGCCGAAGTCTCGCATGCGGCACCGGCCCATCACTTCGCCTCGATGGACGACCTGCTGGCCGAACTGGTGCGCCGCGGTTTCGCCGAGCTGACGGCTGCCATGACGACGGAATCGGACCGGGCGGCGGACGAAGAGCCCACGTCACGGCTCGTGGGTCTCGGCGTGGGCTACATGGCCTTCGCTGCCGCCAACCCGACCCTGTTCCAGCTGATGTTCAGCCGCGAGGCGAACCACATCGAGCCCAGGGAAGGCGATGAGGGCGCCGAGAGCGTACGCCGCCTGATGGTCGCCGTTCTCGACGACGTGATCGGCGACGCGGCGGACGACGTGCGCCAGCAGGCCGCCGATCTCGCCTGGGCGACGATGCACGGTTTCATCACCCTGGTGCTGGAGGGGGAGATCGGACGCCGCGACTCCTCTCGGGCCCTGAAGTCCCGCGGGCTCGCGGCGCTCGCAGCGATGGCCGAAACGGTGACGCGGATCGCCCGGCCGTAAGCCGGCGTTTGCTCAAAGAGGAATGCGGAACAGCAGTGCCTCGGTACCGCCGTGCGCGGCGACCTTCTTGAATCGCTCGACGAGAAAGCCGCCATTTGCGGTGATGACATTCTGCGACGGGAGATTGTCGGGATCGGTCGTCAAGTCGACATGCGGCAGTCGATGCCGCCGCACCTCCTGCAGGAGTATTCCGAGCGCCTGGGTCGCGTAGCCGCGCCGACGCTTCCACGGTGCGACGGCGTAGCCGATATGCCCCAAAACGTACGAAGGTAGCGCTGCCGTGCCCGGCTGCCAGCGAAAGCCGATCGAGCCGCAGAACTCGCCGTCCCACATCCAGCGACGGTAGCCCGGCATCCGCGGCACCATCGTGCCGTCGGGCAGGGTGACCGGACCGGTCTTGGCCTCGGGATCGTCCAGCGAGGCGACGAAGGCTGCCGGATCGGCCTCGATGCGGGCCAGCTCCTCGCGCGGCGCCTCGTCGACCCGTACATTGTCAGGCGACCAGCCGCGGCGGAGCGCGGCGGCATAGCCGTCGAGATGGGCGAGATCGGGCACGATGAGCTGCAACAGACTTTCCTCTTGAGGCGGCCGGTGCTGTAGCATGCCGGTCCATGAGTTCCAGCCCCGTCCTCGTCCTCGACATCGATGGCGTCGTTTCCCTGGCCCAGCCGGGCTCGCCACGCCCGTGGTACGCAACTCTCAAGGAGGACTGGGGGCTCAGCCATGACGAGGAGCTGGCGCCCGAATTCTTCCTGAAGCCGGAGTTCATGGAGGTCCTGCGCGGAAGGCTCGACCTCTACGTGGCGCTTCACGAATACTTCGAGTCCAAGGGGCTGGCGGACCGGCTCGAGGAATTCGTCTCCTACTGGTTCGAGAAGGACTCCGACATCGATCGCGGCGTGCTCGCCCAGGCCGATGCATGGCGCCGGCGCACCGGCGGCCGGGTCTTTGCGGCGACCAACCAGGAGCACCATCGCATCGCCTATCTGCGCGACCAAATGGGGCTCGGCGCGTATTTCGACGAGATCGTCTATTCGGCGGCACTGGGAGTCTGCAAACCCGAGCGTGTCTTCTATACGAACGCGCAGGCCCGCATGGGCGTCACGGTCGCGCAGTCGATCCTGTTCGTCGACGACAAGACCAGCAATGTCGACGGCGCGCGGATGGCTGGCTGGCGCGCCATGCTCTACCGCGGCCCCGAGAGCCTCGAACGGGCGCTGGCCAGCTGGGGTTAAGCGTCGCCGCAGCAGCGCGATACGAGGAGCGTGCAGGCGAGCAGGTCGGCGCAGCCGCCGGCCGACAGATTTTTGGCGATGAAGGCGTGGTGCAGCGCTTCGGTTTTCTCGAACCAGCCGGGCTGGTGGCAGCCGCCTTCGGCCAGGAAGTCTGCCGCCGATTGGCGCACGAAGGAGCCCCCCTCCAGGCCACCGCGATAGAGCACCATCGTGTCGTCGAGTGACGACATCAGGGTGAACAGGGTGTGGACGGAAGCGGCATTGTCGTCGAGCCCTGCCGCCCGCACCGCGCGATAGGCGGGCAGGCCGGTCTCGAACACGCTCGGGAAGGCGCGTGCGGCCTCAAGGCGCGCACCGTCGCGGCCGGTCCTGCGGCGTACCAGGCCGCCATGGCTGGTTTCATCGCTGCGGGCGGCGTGAGCGTCGAGCGCCACGCCCCACGTGTCCCGCAGCGCGGCGCGCACGGCGGCCGGCGAAGGGAAGGCCGCAACGGTCTGGGCGCGGGCAATCGCGGCGACGATCAGGCCGAGCGAGAAGATCGCGCCGCGATGCGTGTTGACCCCTCCGGTGACCGCCAGCATGCCGCGCTCGGCCTCGATGCCGAGCGGCATCAGCGCCTCTTCGAAGGAGGCGGCGGTGCGGCCGGCCGCAGCGAGCAACGCGAACGGCTGCAGCAGCGAATCGGCTGACCGACACATCAGGTCGAAGTCCATGTCGGCATGGGCGCCGGAATCGACCGGGCTGACGAGGCCCGGTTTGGGATAGGCCTGTAACTCGTCGCGCATCCCCGTTACGGCGGCGCGTGACAGCGCCTGGTCATCGAGGCTCATCGGGGAAGGCGGGCGCGGGGCATGAGTTCGAGGATGTCGACGGACTTCAACAGGATCTCGTCCCGGTCCTGCAGGAGCTCGCGCCACGGGACCTCGCCGAGATCGGGGAAGGACAGTTCGCCATCGATGCGGAAGGGCAGGTCCTGCTCCGCACGCGCGAGGAAGGCCGCCATGCGCAAGGCGCCGCCGAGGTCGGTGACGTCGATCACCACGTCGAGATCGGACTCCGCATGAACGTGCCGCTCGCCGGTCAGGGCAGCCACATCCAGCTGCCATAAACACGTATCGGGACGCCGGCATCGGTCGCGGCGGCGATCAGTCGGGAGAAGGAATCGGACCTTGCCGTTGCGGCCGGGCAGAGCGCGATCTCGTCGAGGGCGGGCGGGCGGTGCGTACGATCTGGCTGGGATCGGTCAGGGCGGCGACGCGGCGAGGCCGCAATTCGGGGTGGGTCGGATCTGTGGTGCAAAAGCCCAGTCCGACCTCGTGACCGTCATTCCGTCGCCGGGACACGATGAACGGCCGGCCGGCCTCATGCCAGCGGACCGCCCGGACGCGGTCGTCTTCGGTGTCGGCGCGGGGAGCCTGCGACAGCCAGACCAGCGTGTGGCGCCGGAGCCCGTTCATCGCGCCGATTCGGCGAGGACCCTCTGTCGGTTTCTTCATGACCTACTTCCCACGCTTGGCGAGGGCGGCGAACTCCGGCCCGGAGGCCAGTGACACAGCTTCGATGTTCCGCACACCCATGCCCTTCCAGACGGCATCGGGATCGGTCGCTGTGCCGAACTTCTTCAGCCGCTTTTCCAGCTCTTTCTGGCGCGCCTTGACGGCGGACAGGCTGACGGCGCTCGACTTGCCGAGGAACTTCGAGATCCCGTCACGCACTGCCTCGGCCGTGTCGTGCACGAGCGCATCGGCATCACCCAGCAAATACTTGGTCTTGCCGCCGCTCGGCTTCCAGACAAGGGCGCGGTTGGCCGAGTCGTAGGCCTTCTTGCCCATCCACTTCTCGATCACGATCGGGCCGGAAATTCCCAGGCGGCCGTGCTCGGTCATGACGCGGAAGTCGCAGCAGGTGGACAGGATGCCGATGCCGCCATAGGCGCCGATATCAGTGGCGATGACGGCGATGGTCGGAACCTTCAGGGCACGGCACTCGAAGATGGCCCGCATCGTCTCGGCGATGGCGATCTCGCCGGAAGAGCCCTCGTGGAGGCGCACGCCGCCACTCTCGACGATCAGCACGCACGGTACCTTGTCCCGCGCCGCCGCCTTGAACAGGCCGGTGAGCTTGGCGCCATGGATTTCGCCGACGGCGTCGCCGACGAACTGGCCGACCTGGGCCGCGAGGTAAATTTTCTTGCCGCCGATCCGAGCGTGACCGATCACCAACCCGTCGTCGAACGAGACCGGAATGCCGAGCTGGGCGAGATAGGGGCTGGTGATCCGTTCCGGCGGCGGCAGCAGCTCGGTGAAGGAGCCGGCGTCCGCGAGGGCGGCGATGCGCTGGCGCGCGGTCAGTTCATGGAAAAGAGGTGCGCCGGTCATTGGTCGCCCTTGGTGAGATGGTCGTAGGCCTGGCGCAGACGCAGATTGACGAGGACGGGCGGGGCGCCCTGGTCGTTGATCGTCACCTTCGTTCCGCCGGCCGGATAGTGATGGGCGAAATCGGCGAGGGCCGCGAGCCATGACGCCTTGTAGCCGGGGATCGAGGTCTCGACGTAGCATTGCATCGCGTCGGAAGGCTTGCCGCCACGCTCCATCAGGACTTCGAGATTGCCGGAGCCTACGACGCCCGCGAGCGCCCACGGCTTGGCCGTCTTCGCGCCGAGCGGCTTGGACGGGAAAGACTTGGCGAACTTTTCCATGCTGATCGGTCCTACCAGTCCACGAATTGCGGGGGCGGGTCGTAAAGCCCGTTGGACCAGCGCAAGAGTCCCTTGATGTCCTGCGTGGCCAGCAGGCTGCGGCTCGCCTCCGACGGGCGGACGCCGACATCCTCGGGCAGCTGCACGATCCCGCGCGCGCGCAGATTCTCGGTCTCGCGCTTCTTGCGCTTGAGGCCGACCGGCGTGTAGCCCGCGACCGCCCGGATGGCCGCCTGACTTCGGCGACGGAGCGACAGGCTGCGAGGTTGGCGATGCCTTCCTCGGTGACGATGTGGGTGACGTCGTCGCCGTAGATCATGACGGGCGTGACGCCATGCAGCGCCTTGCGGATGCCCGGGTCCGTCGCGTCGAGTTCCTCGACGAAGGTCGGCACGCGACCGGCCTGGAAGGTCTCGACCATCTGGACGACGAGCTTGCGGCCGGGCGGCGAGCCGGGACCGGGATTGGCGTCCGCGCCCGCCTTGAGCCATGCCTTCGTCGGATGGCGGCGACCGGTCGGCTGGCAGCCCATGTTAGGCGCGCCGCCGAAGCCGGTGATGCGGTTCTTCGAAACGGTCGAGGAGTTGCCGTTGATGTCGATCTGCAGCGACGCGCCGATGAACATGTCGATGGCGTAGTGACCGGCCAGCTGGCCCATCGCGCGGTTGGAATGGAAGCTGCCGTCGCGGCCGGTGAAGAAGACGTCGGAGCGCGCCGCGGTGTAGCGCTCCATGCCGACCTCGCCGCCGACGGCGAAGACGCTCTCGACCCAGCCCGAGTCGATGGCGGGGATCATGGTCGGCAGCGGATTCACCATTCAGTACTTGCAGATCTTGCCCTTGAGGCCGAGCCGCTCGCCGTAGGTCGGCAGCAGCAGCTCGATCGCGGCGGTGTTGAAGCCGACACCGTGGTTCAGCGACTGGACTTCGTACTTCTCGTAGATGCCGTGCAGGGCGACCATCGCCATCAGCACCTGCACGTCGGTGATCGCAGCGGGATCGCGCGTGAACAGCGCCTGCAGATGCATCGGGTAGGGGGGCCTGCACCACGAAGTCGACCTGGTTGGCTGGAATGTCGATGCGCGGCAGCTTGTCGACGATCTCGTTGACCTGAGCGAACACGATGCCGTCGGAAAAGGCGGTCGGCTCGACGATCGCCGGCGTCTCCTCGGTATTGGCGGCGAGGAAGAGGTTGCCCTTGCGGTCGGCCTTGGCGGCGGCGATCAGGGCCACGCGCGGCGTCAGGTCGATGTAGTAGCGCGCGTAAAGCTCATTGTAGGTGTGGATCGCGCCAACCGGGAACTGCTTCGCCTTCACGAGATCGGCGACGGCAGTGCCTTAAGGTGCAGCGTAGCAGAAATCGACCTGCTTGATCATGCCCTTCCTGAAGAGCTCGATATGGGCCGGCAGGGTGATGCAGGACATCACCAGGTGGATGTCGCGCAGGTCCTTCTTGCCAAGCGTCGCGAGCTGGTTGGCGAGGAAATCCGCTTGCTTCTGGTTGTCGCCTTCGAGGCAGAGGATGTCGCCAGGCTCGATGATGCGGCGCAGCACCTCGGCCACCTTGTCGGAGCTCACGAACTTGCCGCGGGCCAGCTTGCCGACACGCTCGATGCGCTCGGCTTTATTTTGGCGCCGCTTCGCCGATTTTGCAGTGATCATGTTGCCTTTTTGGTCTATCCGTCGATACCGGTCAATGTGTTAGAGCGAAGCATGCTGATGTTTGAAATACCCTTCGGGACGACCGATTGGGAAAGCGTCGAGCGCACGGAGCATCCGGGCGAAACCGGCAAGGCGTTCTGGCGGACCAGGACCTTCAACAATCTGCGTGTGCGGATGGTCGAATACACGCCAGGATATCTCGCCGATCATTGGTGCCAGAAGGGGCATATCCTGCTGGTGCTCGAGGGCGAGCTGTCGACCGAGCTGGCCGACGGCCGGACAGTCGTGTTGAAGCAGGGGCAGAGCTACCAGGTCGCCGACAACACGCTCGGGCATCGGTCGCGCACGGACTCGGGCGCCAAACTTTTCATAGTGGACTGACATGACGGACATGATCGGATTTATCGGCGTCGGCACCATGGGCGA
>JAGNNA010000145.1 GCA_017990895.1 Reyranella sp. | reverse complement strand
ATCGGAAAACTCAAGCAGTTCAGGCACGTCTGCACTCGCTTCGACCGCATCGCCCTGAACTACCTTGCCATGGCAAAGCTCGCTGCCGTACGACTTTGGCTCAGGCATTATGAGTCTGCCGCCTAGTATTTGATGACTCAGCGCCGTATTAGAGCGGACCATCGGCCGCCAGGATAGGTGCCGGTAATGGTCGAGCCTATGATCGTCCCCTTGTAGTCCATTCGACCTGATCCATCGGATCCGAGGTCGCGTCGCACGAAGACCGTGTCACCATCGCGCTCGACACTTGCGACAAACGTGATCACCTCCTTGTTTTGCGTCATCACAGCGTCAAAAATATTTGTGCCAGGCCGGCGGGTCCAACCGCCGCGCCAAGCATTTTCCTCGACATACCAAACAGTCCCCGGAGCGGATTCCTCACCTCTTTGCTCGACCGTTCGAGGGCCCATGTGTCGCGAAAAGTATTCGACCGAAGATTTCGCAAGCTGTCCAATTGGCCACTGCCTCATGTTGATTGCGCTGCGATCCTCAATCGTAGCCTGTTCAAAAAACGCATTGATGAAGGGCACCTGCACCAACAGAAGAAAGATCACGGAGCAAGCCAAAGTGAGGGATCGAGGTGCAACACCGGCCGGTCGCACAGTCTCCATGTGAAGGACCGCAAACAACGCGAAGAATGATGATCCGACGAGAAAGCGAGAGAGATCCCAAGCCAACAAGATGATCGACAATGGTGCGAAGGCGGCGAAAGCGAGTACCGCAAAATCCAATTTCCGTCGTCGCAGCCACCCATACGCAATAACCAGCACTACTGCAGGAAAGCAGTAGAAAACTGACGCTATAAGCAGGTTCTCTGGATAGTACTTAATCTTCCACAGAAGTAATTCTAGATTTCCCACGAAGCTCTGCCCGAAATTACTGAGAAGCGCCTCGGTCCTCTCCTGCGGGGACAACGGCGCGTGAGCTAGCTGTTCTGCCACCGTGTCTAAGGAACTGAATAAGTAAACCATGATGCCGCCTATCAGAGGCACACAAAGGACGGCTACTCGTTTCCAACTAACGCGGTCCCAGAGGACAACGGGAGCCAGTGATAGCCAGGCGAAGATGAACCCTTCATGACTCAACGCTCCAGCGGCACCCGCGACAATCGCAAGCACGTAACGACGCTTGATGAAGCCGACCGCCGCCAGGAGCAAAAGAAGAAAATCGTAGACGTCCAAGTATGCGACATTATAGGCCGTTGTCGGAATAATCTGCCCAGCAACGACTACGGCAAATAGCGCGGGTATCGCTAAGTCTTTTCGGCGGTATCCAAGAACAAGTACCCAGGCGAGGAGACTTACCCAAAGGACGGCCTGAAGACTGACGTATCCAATAACAGCCGTCGTCGTCACGTCGGCGCGGTTGCGTTGATCAGCAAACCAAGAAGTGACTTCGCCGGCCAACCCTCGCCGAATCAATCCGCCGTCATAGCTGACGACGTAGTGGACGATTGTGTATCCATTGATGTCGGTAATAAAGCCGCGCGAGACAGCAAACCCCACCAAACCTACAAGCAACAAACCGACAACCGAATAAATCGCTAGTTGCGCCGGCGCTGTTCTCGACTTCAAATGAGTACTCCTTCGTCGGCATCATAGAGCGTACGGCCATAACGTTTGCAATAGTCGTCTCCCAGACGGAACAACAGCTCTAATCCAAGGGAAGACAGTCGTCTGCGAGGCGAAGGACACCGACCGCTTTGGCCGCACCGTCGCGCAACGGCACGACAGCGACGCCGATGAACAGCAGCGCGAATAGGCCGGCGAATGCGTAACCCGCGGATCGCAATATGCGCTCGAAGATGCTCATGGCTCCATTACCTCATTGCCGTGAACTGGTTGATGATCAACGGATACCAGAACTGCTTACGGCTGATGCGCACATGAAAACCAAAGAGAAGCTGAAGCAGGTTCACATACCGCGGCAAGCTGGTGTTCTGTGCTATATTGAACACGTGAACAAACAGCAGTGACAATCATGGCGAAATCCAAGAAACACCCTGGCGGCCGTCCCACACTCTATCGCCGTGAGTCTTGCAACCAGATCGTCGAGGCGATGGCGACAGGCCTCTCCGCCGAGGCGGCGGCGGCCAGAATCGGCATATCGGCACGATCGCTGTTCTACTGGCAGCGGCAGCATCCAGAGTTTCTGCAGGCCATCCAGGAAGGCCGCCAGAAGTGTCTGCTGTTCTGGGAGGAACGAGCCCTTGAGATGGCCGCTGGCGCACCGGGCAATAACCAGATCGTCGTCCTGGCGCTGAAGAATCGATCACGTGCTGCCTATGGCTGGCACCATGACGCCCAGCGTCTTGAACACTCGGGACCGAACGGCGCTCCGTTAGCCATCGAGGCCTCTACCCGGAACACGCTCGACGTAAGGAGCATGTCCGTCGAGGACCGTGACGCGTTGAGAGGCATCCTGCTTCGAGCAGGGGCGCGGGATGGGGACCAAGCTCGGATTGGCCACAGTGACGAGTGATTGAAGTAAGTGAGGGCGCCCATCGCTTAAGGCGTCACGGTGGATTCGCGCCGCTCTCTCGTTATTGATTTAAGTAGCTTTCCATCCCCGCTCTCGCTCATCGACCAATTATTCACAGCGGGCCCCAGAAACACGGGAGGGGCGCTGAGCGGTTTTCGACGAATTAAATGAGCGCGAAACCGCGTGAGGTTCAGCACTGAGCGACTTGTGGGGGCTTTTGTGGGGTCTGCAGAGATCATCAACCAGAAACCCAAATCATATCAATAGAGTAGAGAATATTGATGGCGTGCCGGAGTGGCCAAAGGAGAGAACTGGTTCGCTATCCTGCGGAGCTAGTTGCTGCGCCTAAGGTAGACCTAGGTTCGCAACGAGAGTACCGCCCGTCAGTCCCTCTGCACGCGCTCTTCCGGAGGTTGGACATGCCGGAACATGACCAGCAACGATAGGTCATATCCAGTTTTGAGGACCCCGTCCGCGAGGACCGGCCACGCAAAGCCCGGCAGGAGAAAGAGCCTGCCCGCAACGATGGGTCCGAGGCTCAAAGCCAAGCTTCGAGAGACAAACGTCAGGCCAGCGGCCGCCGGACGCTCGACAGGCGTCACGACTGCCATGACGTAGGAATTGCGCGTGGGCACGTCCATCTGCGACAGCTCCGGCCGACCAAGAGCCCCACGTCTATCGGCAAGCTGGACACGAACGGAATCGCGATCAGGCAGAGGCTGGACGGCAGGTGCGTGAAGACCATCGTGCGCACCAGCCCTATCCGCCGGGCAAGTGGCGCGGACGCGAACATCGATGCCCACGGCTCCCCCTCGGCGGAAGTACTCGGCCGTGCTCTCGCCCGAAGCGCGACCGAGGACCCGCTCCCGACGAGGGGGATGTTCGCCGGGCGACTTCGTCAAGGCGTTCGCCACTTGAAGGCCGAACCGAGAAAGCGAAGCCTGCAATTCATCCTGCACGCTGTCCCCCATTCCACAAACTCAATTCAAAGTGGAAGGGTACAATCACAACAAGTGCGTTTGGGGTGCGTCGTCGAGTATAAGCTTTCACCACCTCCACCGATGGGTTTGACGGCCACCCATCGCTTGGGTTGCAGGTCTTGTTGACAGGCAGCCACTGAGCGAGATGAACAACCACGAATAAAGAAGGCGGCCCTCGCAGGAAGGCCGCCCTCTAAC
Source organism: Reyranella sp. (assembly GCA_017990895.1). Classification (GTDB taxonomy): domain Bacteria; phylum Pseudomonadota; class Alphaproteobacteria; order Reyranellales; family Reyranellaceae; genus Reyranella. Next base: position 7,958 of record JAGNNA010000145.1, on the reverse strand, counting down.
TTTGCTAGAGCCGGATCAGGCTACAGATAGCGCGACGGCAAAACGACCCTGTCGTCCGTCAGGACCTGCTCCAGGACCGTGATGCCCGCGTCGTAGTTGCCGGCATCGCACGCGGCGACCGCCTGCGGCGCCGGACCGGATACACCCGTCCGGGTATACGTACGCCACTTCCGCGCCAACGCGGCGCAATAATCCTTATCGCTCATGAGCGGCCGCCCGATGACCGCGATGTGAACACTGCGGTTAAGCCGATCGGGGACCTGGTCGGCGGTGGGAACCGGCAGGTTTTCCTCACCCAGGCTGCCCGACCGGATCGCCGACTCGGGCACGCCAGCCCGCATCAGCGCGGCTTTCACGTTCGCCGTGCGCGCCATGGAAAGCCGCAGGTTCGCCCCCTGATCGCCGACGCGGTCGGCATGGCCCTTCACCGTCACAGCGACGCCGCCCTTCTTGAAGGTCGCGGCAGCCTGGTCGACTTTCGCCTGCCCGTCAGGCACGATCGCCGACTGACCGGTGTCGAAGTACACGACGAACAACTCCCTTACTGGCGTAGCAGGTGCCGTGCTGGCCGTCTGCGGCTTCTGATCACACGCGGCCAGCAGCAGTCCGGCTGCCGCTACGGCTAGAAACTTCTTCAACATGCATTTCCCCCTCTGGTTTGCTCAGAACATCCGAGCCTAGGTATTGAGAGTGTACATAGAGAGATTTGCAAGCTTTGAGATGGATCAAGTAGTCCCCGTCGCTAGGACCAATTTCGAGGCTTCTTGAATTGGAGGCTGCGCTTGGCCGGCGGCCAGTTCTCGGGGAAGCGGCTTAGAGACGGATGCGCGCTGAGCTGATGATAAATGGTTCTCTGGTTCGCACAGGAATGGCGTTCCCTACGGGATTCGAACCCGTGTCGCCGCCGTGAAAGGGCAGTGTCCTAGGCCTCTAGACGAAGGGAACGAAGCCGAAGAGCGGCTGAGATAACGGCTTGGACGACGGAAATCAAGCGAGCACGGCGCCCGCCGTCGTCGCGGCGTCGTCGATCTGCAAGCGGACCGTTTCGCGGCCGCCGAAACGGTCGATTTTCAGCGATCCGGCGACATGCAGCACGGGGCGCGCGGAATCCACCAGGGCCAGCCCCAGCGCGCTCTGGTTGGCCCGGAAGGCGATCGCGTCGACCCGGCCGCGCTCGGCGCCGACGAGGGTGCAGCGGACATGCCCCTCACCCACCGGCTGGGCGTAGCTCACGCGGACGCCGGTTAAGGCGAAGCGCGGCTGCGCGTTGCCCGCCCCGAAAGGCCCGGCGCGCTCGATCATCGACACCAGCTCCGCGTTGGCGGCCGCCGGGGCCAGGGCAGCGTCGATCCCCAGTTCGCGGACCGGCGGTGCGGCGCCGAGTTGCGGGGCGATCCGTTCGTCGAGGAAGCGCGTCAGTTCGGGGAGCGAGTCGCGCGCCACCGTGAGGCCGGCCGCCATGGCATGGCCGCCGCCATTGACCAGCAACCCGGCCTGGCGCGCCGCGATCACGGCGGCGCCGAGGTCGACGCCGCGTACCGACCGGCCCGAGCCCTTGCCAAGCGCACCGTCCATGCCGATGACGAAGACTGGCCGCGCGTAGCGCTCGACCAGGCGGCTGGCCACGATGCCGATCACGCCGACATGCCAGCCCTCGCTCTCGACCAGCAGCGCCGACGGCAGGACCTTGGCGTCCGGCCCATACAGGCCTTCAATTCGCGTGATCGCCTGGTCGAGGACCTCGCGTTCGATGGCGCGGCGCTCCGCGTTGAACTCGTCGAGCCGGACGGCGAGTGCTCCGACTTCGTGCGGATCGTCGCTGGAGAGCAGGCGCGCGCCGAGATCGGCCTGGCCGACGCGACCGCCGGCATTGACCCGCGGTCCCAGCAGGAACCCCAGGTGATAGGCCTCCGGGGCCTCCTTGAGACGCGCCACGTCGGCCAGCGCCGTGAGCCCGGCATTGCGGCGCTGTGCCATCACCTGGAGGCCGGCCTTCACCAGGGCACGGTTGACGCCCAGCAACGGGACGACGTCGCAGACCGTGCCCAGCGCCACGAGATCGAGCCATTGCCGCAGGTCGGGCTCCGGCCTGGACGCGCCGTACCAGCCGGCCGCGCGTAGCGCGCGGTTGACGCCGACGGCGAGCAGGAACGCGACGCCGACGGCGGCGAGATGCTTGTGCGGGCTCTCGTCGTCCAGCCGGTTGGGATCGACCACGGCCACCGCCTCGGGCAGCGCAATCTCGGCCATGTGGTGGTCGATTACGATCAGGTCGAGGCCGGCGCGCTTCGCCTCGGCCAGCGGCTCGAAGGCAGTGATGCCGCAATCGACCGTCACGACGACGGAGGCGCCCTCTTCCCTGATCTTCAGCAGCGCCGGCGCATTCGGCCCGTAGCCTTCCTTGCGGCGGTCCGGAATGTAGACACCGATGTTTCCGCCGACGGCGCGGAAGAACCGCAGCAGCAGCGCCGACGAGGTAGCGCCATCGACGTCGTAGTCGCCGAACACGACGATGCGCTCGCCCGTCCGCACGGCGTGCACCAGGCGGGCGACCGCGGCGTCCATGTCCTTGAGGTGCGAGGGGTCTGGCAGGAACTTGCGGAGCGTCGGCTCGAGAAAATCGCCGACCGCGTCGAGCGCGACGTCTCGCGCCGCCAGCAGCCGGGAGATCGCGTCGGGCAGCCCATGGCGCTGCGCGATGGCCAGCGCCTGACGCTCGTCGCCGAGCCGCGTGGCCCAGCGCTTTCCCGTCAGCGAGCGCTCGACACCCAGAAACGCCGGGCGCTCGATTCTTGAAACATCGGACATGCGGCCACCCTACCCCAGAACGCGGTGGACACGCGCCGGCACTCGGCCGACGGAGCCGGGCCTACGCCCAGCTCGGCAGGCCTGTCTTCACCGAGAAATTGTGATGCGCCGAAACCCAGCGCACCGTGCCGGTCTTGGAACGCATGACGATCGAGTGCGTCTCGGCGCCATTGTGGAAGCGGCGCACGCCCTTCAGCATCGACCCCGAAGTGACGCCCGTGGCCGCGAACATCACGTCGCCCTTGGCCATGTCGGTCATCGAGTATTTGCGGTTGAGGTCGGTGATGCCCCACTTCTTGGCGCGGGCCTTCTCGTCGTCGTTGCGGAACAGCAAACGGCCCTGAATCTGGCCGCCAATGGCGCGCAGCGCGGCCGCCGCCAGCACGCCTTCCGGCGCGCCGCCCGAGCCCATGTAGATGTCGATGCCGGAATCGCCGGTCGAGGTGGCGATCACGCCCGACACGTCGCCGTCGCCGATCAGCATGATGCGCGCGCCGGCCTCGCGGACCTTGGCGATCAGCTCGGAATGGCGCGGGCGGTCGAGGATGCAGACCACGAGATCGTTTACGTCTACCTTCTTCGCCTTGGCAAGGTCGCCGAGGTTCTGTGCCACGCTCTTGTCGAGGTCGACGATGCCCTCGGGAAGGCCGCCGCCGACCGCGATCTTGTCCATGTAGACGTCGGGCGCATTGAGGAAGCCGCCATGCTCGGCCATCGCCATGACGGCCAGCGAATTGGGCAGGCCCTTGGCGGTGATCGTCGTGCCTTCCAGAGGATCGAGGGCGATGTCGATCTTCGGGCCGCCGCCCATGCCGACCTTCTCGCCGATAAAGAGCATCGGCGCCTCGTCGCGCTCGCCCTCGCCGATCACGACGGTGCCTTCGATGTTGAGCGAATTGAGCGAGGTGCGCATGGCGTCGACGGCAGCCTGGTCCGCCATCTTCTCGTCGCCGCGACCCATCAGCTTCGAGGCCGCGAGCGCCGCCGCCTCCGTCACCCGCACCGCTTCCAGCGCGAGGTTGCGGTCCATCTTGCCGGCATCGTCTTTCTTATCGGCCATCGTCTCCTCCGCGGCGTATTCCACGCCCTCTTAGAATGCCTCGATCCTGATCACGCACGGCTCCTCGGCGACGGCGCCGAGCTTGGCGATACGCGCCAGGGCGCGCTGCATCGCAGCCTCTTCAGTCTCGTGTGTGGTCAGCACCACCGGCACTTCGCCCGACTCCGAACGTCCGCGCTGCAGCATCGATTCGAGCGAGATGCGTTCCTTGGCCAACGCACCGGACACGGCGGCGATCACGCCCGGCCGGTCCTGCACCATCAGGCGCATGTAGTAGGCTCCGACATGGCGATCCATCGGCGAGGCCTTCTTGGTCGCGAGCTTCTCGGCCGGCACGACGAAGGCCGGCATATGCCGCCCGCGCGCCACGTCGACCAGGTCGGCGACGACGGCCGAAGCGGTCGGCCCCTGCCCCGCGCCACGCCCCTGGAACATCGTCGTGCCCACGAAATCGCCCTCGACGACGACGGCATTGAACACGCCCTCGATATGGGCGATCGGCGTATCGAGCGGCACCATGCACGGGTGCACGCGCTGCTCGATGCCATGGCGCGTCTCGCGTGCGAGGCCCAGCAGCTTGATGCGATAGCCGAGTTCCTGCGCGAACTGGATGTCCATCGAGGTGACCCGGCGGATGCCCTCGACGTGCACGCCCGCGAAGTCGACCTTGGCGCCGAACGCCGCGCCGGTCAGCACCGCGAGCTTGTGCGCGGCATCGATGCCGTCGACGTCGAAGGTGGGATCGGCCTCGGCGTAGCCTGCCGCCTGCGCCTCGGCCAGCACGACGTCGAAGTCGCGGCCGGTCTCGCGCATGGTCGTGAGGATGTAATTGCAGGTACCGTTGAGGATGCCGTAGAGCCGCTTCACGCGGTTGCCGACCAGGCCCTCGCGCAGCGCCTTGATGATCGGGATTCCTCCCGCCACCGCCGCCTCGAAGGCGAGGATGCGCTGCTTCTTCTCGGCTGCCGCGGCAAGCTCCGCTCCGTGCAGCGCCAGCAGCGCCTTGTTGGCGGTCACCACGTGCTTGCCCGAGGCCAGGGCCTTCTGGACCAGCCGGCGCGCGACGCCGCCCGAGCCGCCGATCAACTCGACGACGACATCGATGTCGGGCGCGGTCGCCAGCGCCATCGGATCCTTCTCCCAGCGCAGGCCGGTGAGGTCGATGTCGCGCTTCTTGGCCTTGCTGCGAGCGCTGACGGCGACGATCTTGAGCGGCCGTCCGCCACGCAGCGCGAGAAGCCGGCCGTGTTCGGCCAGCAGCTTCACCACGCCTGCACCCACGGTGCCGAGCCCGGCGATGCCGATCCTGAGAGGAGTATTCATGGGCGCCTGATACGACAGGATGGGGTCAGGCGCGAGCCTTGATCGGCGTGATGTTGTCCCCAACGCCGCGCAAATAGAGGTCGATGGATCGACCCGGGTCGGCCAGGACCTGCCGGATGTTGCGGACGGCCTGGCGGATGCGGTGCTTGTTCTCCACGAGGGCGATGCGGACATGGGCGTCGCCATGCTCGCCGAAGCCGATGCCGGGCGACAGCGCCACGTTGGCCTGGGTCAGCAGCAGCTTGGAAAAGGCCAGAGAACCCAGCTCGGCGAAATCCTTGGGCAGCGGCGCCCAGGCGAACATGCTGGCCGACGGAGACGGCAGGTCCCAGCCCGCGCCCTTCAGGCCCTCGATCAGGACATCGCGACGTTCCTTGTAGGTATTCCGCGCCTCGACGATGCAGTCCTGCGGGCCGTTCAGCGCCGCCGTCGCCGCCACCTGGATCGGCGTGAAGGCGCCATAGTCGAGGTAGGACTTGATGCGGGTCAGCGCCTGGATGAGCGTCTTGTTGCCCGCCGCGAAGCCCATGCGCCAGCCGGCCATCGAATAGGTCTTGCTCATCGAGGTGAACTCGATGGCGATGTCGCGCGCACCCGGCACCTGCAGCACCGACGGCGGCGGTACGCCGTCGAAGTAGATCTCGGCATAGGCGAGATCGGACAGGATCCAGATGCCCTGGCGTCTGCAAAAATCGACGACGGCCGCATAGAAGTCGAGATCGACGACCTGGGCCGTTGGATTCGACGGATAGTTCAGCACCAGCGCCAGCGGCTTCGGTACGGCATGGCGTACCGCGCGCTCGAGCGCCGGCAGGAAATCCTCGATCGAGGTCGAGCCCGGCACCGGGATATGACGTACGGAGCCGCCGGCGATGATGAAGCCGTAAGGATGGATCGGGTAGCTGGGATTGGGAACCAGCACCGTGTCACCCGGCGAGGTGATCGCCTGCGCAAGGTTGGCCAAACCCTCCTTGGAGCCGAGCGTGACGATGATCTCGCTCTCGGGATCGAGTTCGACGCCGAAGCGGCGCGCGTAATAGGCGGCCTGCGCCTTGCGGAGCCCCGGGATGCCGCGCGAGGCGGAGTAACCGTGGGCGCGCGGGTTGGCCGCCGCCTCGGCGAGCTTGGCCACGATGTGCGGCGCGGTCGGCAGGTCGGGATTGCCCATGCCGAGGTCGATGACGTCCTGGCCGGCGGCGCGGGCACGCGCCTTCATGGCGTTCACTTCCGCGAACACGTAGGGCGGCAGGCGCTTCAGGCGGTGGAATTCAGAGTCGTCCATGTCGGTCTTCCTTCGGCGCCTAGAAGTCGATGAAGACTTCGACGCGTCGGTTGGCGGCGAGGCCGCGGGCGGTACTGGTCTTGTAGATCGGCTCCCCGTCGGAAGCCGCTTCCGCGACCATCTGGCTGATCGGCACGCCGAGCCGGCGCAGTTCCTGGGCGATCGCCAGCGCGCGACGGCGAGATACGTCGAAATTGTCGCGGTCCTGCGCCGCGTGCGCCACGATGCGGACAGTGCCGCCATTCTCGCGCTGGATCTCGGCGACGCGCGCAAGCACTGCCGAATCCACGCCGTCGAGGCCCGTCGAGGAAGGTCCGAACTGGATCACCGCGACCTGCAGCGACCCATCGAACGGCGGCGACTTCAGGGCGCTGAACGGCACTTCGCCCGACTGGGCCCTTGCGATATCGCCATTGAGCGGCGCCGGCTCAGCGCAGGCATCGTCCGCAGACTGCGTGAACGCGACCGTCAACGGTGCGAGCATCATGCCCGAGCCGACGTCGAAAGCCGGCGGCATCGAGCCCGGCTGCGGAGCGAAGGCCTTGTTCGGATCCCCGGAGGGAGCAGGCGCGGCCGGCGCCGGATCGGGTGCTGCGGACGGCGGCGCGACGGGGGCCGTGGTCACTGGAGCGGGTGGCGGCACCGGTGCGGACACCGGCGGTTGATCGGAAGTGATCGTTCCGGCACCCGGCGGCGGTGCGCCGGCAGGGGCCGCCGCGGGAGGCGTCCCCTCCTGCTTCTCCCGCGCCTTCTCTTCCTTGTCGGCGGCTTCCCGTTCGAGGCGCGCTTCGCGCTCCTTGCGGTCGCGCTCAGCCTGCTCCTTCTCGATGGCGTCGCGCTGCGCCTTCTGCCCCCCCTTGGGAGGAATGATGGACCCGATCGCCGGCGCTGCACGGTCGTCACTGCCGACGACGCCCGCATCATATTGCGGATTGACGGGCCCTGCCGGAAGGCTGGCGGATGGCTGGACAGCCTTTTCCGCACCGGGGCGCGGCGGCGGACCAAGGGGCGTCGAGCCGCCACCGATCCAGTCGCACCCAGCCAGGAGGGCGAGCGCAGACACGCCGAGCAGGCCGAGCCGGCGGCCGCCGCCAATCGTGTCCTGGTGTCGCTGCATCGTCATCACCCGCTGTGTACGCTTGAACCCGGTTTCCCGACTATTTAGCGGAGACCGAGAGGAAATTTGACCCGTCAGTTGTCGCAGCCTACCTATGAAGGGCAAGTGGCGGCCCGGATCGTCACTAGTTATGGTACCGAGGCGTCGAATTTACCGCAAGAAACGCCACAAAGGCAATGATTCGGAAGGGGAAACGCATGTCCGATAGTCCCGCCCCCGCAGCCCTCGGCGGTCTCTCTCCCGAGGAGTCCGAGAAACTCCAGGAGGCCTTCAAGGACATCGCGACGCGCAGCCAGAAGCTGCTGCAGGACTTTTCCCAGCGCTATCAGGCCGACGGTCAGCAGCCGGCAGACCCGCTCCGCCTCACC
>JAGNNA010000144.1 GCA_017990895.1 Reyranella sp. | reverse complement strand
CGCCGAGACGCCGGAATCGATCCGCGAGAAGGGCTACCGCAACCTGAAGCCGATCTCGCCCGGTTTCTTCGGCTACTCGATGCTGCGCAACTCGGTCCTGTCGGACTGGTACAACGACCTCCTCGGGATGTGCGAGGCGATGGACATGGGCATCGAGGGTCTCCACACGGAGACCGGGGCCGGCGTCCTCGAAGCGGCGCTGCGGGTCGACGATGCACTCGCGGCCACCGACAAGGCCGCCCTGTTCAAGATCTTCACCAAGGTGCTGGCGCAGAAGCAGGGCTGGCTCGCCACCTTCATGGCCAAATGGTCGAAGGACTGGCCGGGCTGCGGCGGCCACATGCACATGTCGCTATGGAAGGGCGGCAAGCCGGTGTTCTTCGAGGAGAAGGCGCCGCATCGCATGAGCCGGACGATGCGCCAGTTCGTCGGCGGCCAGGCGGCGCTGATGCCCGAGCTGCTGGGTATGGTCGCCTCGAACGTGAATTCCTACCGGCGGCTCATTCCGGGCTTCTGGGCGCCGACCGCCTCGACCTGGGGCGTGGAGAACCGCACCACCTCGCTGCGTGTCATCCCGGGCTCCGCCAAGTCGACCCGCGTCGAGTATCGGGTCGCGGCCGCCGACGCCAACCCCTACCTCGCGATCGCCGCCGCCATTGGCTCGGGCCTGTGGGGCATCGAGAACGACATCGATCCCGGCGAGCCCGTCATGGGCAATTCCTACGAGAAGAAGCACCCGGCCAAGTCGCAGCTGCCGCGGACGCTGATGGAGGCAGCCGGCCGGCTCAAGGCCTCGAAACCGGCGCGCGATCTCTTCGGCGCCGCTTTCGTCGATCATTATTCCGCAACCCGCGAGTGGGAAGAGCGGGAGTTCCGCAAGGCCATCACGGACTGGGAACTCGACCGCTACATGGAAATCATCTGATGTCCTCTCCCGCGCCGACGGCCAAGGTTCCCTCCCAAGCCCGCGTCGTCATCATCGGCGGCGGCATCATGGGCTGCTCGACCGCCTATCATCTCGCCAAGCAGGGCTGGAAGGACATCGTCCTGCTGGAGCAGGGGCGGCTGAGCGGCGGGACGACCTGGCATGCGGCAGGGCTCGTCGGCCAGCTGCGCAGCGTCCAGAACCTGACCCGGCTGATCCGTTACAGCACCGAGCTCTATTCGAAGCTCGAGGCCGAGACCGGTCTCGCCACCGGCTGGAAACAGTCTGGCTCGCTGATTGTGGCACGCACCGAGGAGCGCATGACCCTGTTGCGCCGGTCGGCCGCCATGGCCAATGGGCAGGGCGTCGTGTGCGAACCGCTGACGCCGCAACAGGCCGGCGACAAGTACCCGATCATGCGCACCGACGATCTCGTCGGCGCCGTGTGGCTGCCGGGTGACGGCAAGGCCAATCCGGCCGACATCACGCAGTCCCTGGCCAAGGGCGCGCGCAACGGCGGCGTTCGCATCTTCGAGAAGGTGCGTGTCACGGCGATCGACACCGAGGAGGGGCCGGGCGGTCCGCAGGTCACCGGCGTGCAGACGACCGAGGGGCCGGTCAAGGCCGAGATCGTCGTCAACTGCGGCGGCCAGTGGGCCCGCCAGCTCGGCCGCATGGTCGGCGTGACGGTGCCGCTCTATTCCTGCGAGCACATGTACATCGTCACCGAGAAGATGGAGAACGTGCCGCGCGACCTGCCGGTGATGCGCGATCCCGACGGCTACATCTATTTCAAGGAAGAAGTCGGCGGCCTGCTGATGGGCGGCTTCGAGCCGGAGGCCAAGCCCTGGAACAAGGACGTCATCCCCGACGATTTCGAGTTCGGCATGCTGCCCGACGACTGGGACCAGTTCCAGATCCTGATGGACAATGCGCTGATCCGCGTCCCGTCGCTGGAGAAGACCGGCATCAAGACTTTCATGAACGGGCCCGAGAGCTTCACGCCCGATATGAACTACATCCTGGGCGAGGCGCCGCAGCTGCGCGGGTTCTTCCTCGGTGCCGGCTTCAATTCGATGGGCATCGCGAGCTCGGGCGGTGCCGGCATGGCGCTGGCCGAATGGATCGTCGCCGGCGAGCCGACGATGGATCTCTGGCCGGTCGACATCAGGCGCTTCGCGGGCTTCCACGGCAACGATGCGTGGCTGCGCAGCCGCGTCGCCGAGACGCTGGGCCTGCACTACAAGATGCCGTGGCCGCAGCGCGAGCAGGAGAGCGGCCGGCCGTTCCGCCGCTCGCCGCTCTACGACCGGCTCAAGGCGCGCGGCGCCTGGTTCGGCAACAAGATGGGCTGGGAACGGTCCAACTGGTTCGCAGGCGAGGGCAAGGCGCCCGAGATGCACTATGGCTGGGGCCGTGGTGCATGGTTCGACGCGGTGGCCGCCGAGCACCGTGCGACGCGCGAAGGCGTCACGATCACCGACGAGACCTCGTTCGGCAAGCTGCTGGTGCAGGGCCGCGACGCCGAGGCCGTTCTGCAGCAGCTTTGCGCCAACCATGTCGCGGTGCCGGTCGGCCGCACCGTCTATACCGGCGTACTGAACGAGCGCGGCACCTTCGAGAGCGACCTCACCATCGCGCGGCTGGCGCGTGACAAGTTCATGGTCATCACCGGCTCGGCCCAGCCGATCCGCGACATGGATTGGCTCGGCCGCCACATGCCGGCGGACTCCCATGCCGTCCTGACCGACGTGACCTCGGGCTGGACCGTGCTCTCCGTCATGGGCCCGAAGAGCCGCGCGCTGCTGCAGAAGGTGAGCAAGGCCGACCTCTCCAACGAGGGCTTTCCCTTCGCCACGATCCGCGAGATCGGCATCGGCTACGCCACGGTGCTGGCGTCACGCCGCACCTACATGGGCGAGCTGGGCTGGGAGCTCTACGTGCCGGTCGAGTTCGCCGTCACGGTGTTCGAGACGCTGCACGAGGCGGGCGCCGAATTCGGTCTGCGCGATACCGGCTACTACGCCATCGACACGCTGCGCCTGGAGAAGGGCTACCGCGCCTGGGGCCGCGAGCTGACGCCCGACGACACGCCGTTCCAGGCAGGGCTCGGCTGGGCGGTGAAGCTCGACAAACCGGGCGGCTTCATCGGCCAGAAGGCATTGGTTGAAGCCAAGGCCAAGCCGCTGACCCGGAGGCTTGTCTCGGTCGTGTTGGAAGACAGCGAGCCGCTCCTGTGGGGCGGCGAGGCGCTGTTGCGTGACGGCCAGCCGGTCGGTGATCTCACCTCGGCGGGCTACGGCCACACGCTGGGCGCGTCGGTCGGCCTCGGCTACGTGAAGCGCGGCGACGGCGGCGCAATCGACAAGGTCTGGCTGGAGGGCAGCCGCTTCGAGGTCGACCTGGCCGGCACGCGGCTCGGCGCGCGGGTCTCGCTGCGCGCGCCCTACGATCCGACGGGTGCGCGGATCAAGCTTTAAGAATTCAAACGGGGGAGTGGGGCATGCGTCTGTTGGTGGTTCTCGCGACGGCGGTGCTCGCACTGTCGGGCATCGCACGGGCTCAGGAAGTCGTGGTCTACACGTCTTACGAACGGGAGGATCTTGCGCCCTACAAGGCGCGTGCCGAGAAGGACCTGCCGGGCATCACCATTCGCTGGGTTCATGACGCCAACGGCGTCCTGACGGCGCGCCTGCTGGCCGAGAAGGCCAACCCGCGTGCCGACGCGGTCTGGGGCGTCGCGGCCTCGAGCCTCGGCCAACTGGCAGATGCCGACGTGCTGCTGCCCTATGCTCCACCCGGCCTCGCCAAGATTCCGGCCAAGTTCCGCGATGCCGCCAACCCGCCGCGCTGGTTCGGCAATTCGGCCTGGGTGGCCGCGATCGTGTTCAACGAAGCCGAGGCAAAGAAGCTCGGTATTCCCAAGCCGGAGACCTGGGCCGACGTGACCAAGCCCGTCTACAAGGGCAAGGTCGTGATGCCCCATCCGCTGTCGTCCGGCACGGGCTTCCTCGACGTCTCCGCCTGGCTGCAGGCGTTCGGCGAGGCGGAGGGCTGGAAGTTCATGGACGGCCTGCACGAGAACATCTGGCGCTATACCCATTCGGGCTCGCAGCCCGCGACCCTGGCCGCCCGCGGCGAGGCGGTGGTCGGTATCGCCTTCGACATCCGCGCGGCGCGCGAGCTGGCGCAGGGGGCGCCGGTGGCGATCGTCTTCCCCGAGAAGGGCCTTGGGTGGGAGATGAACGCCTTCGCCGTCGTGAAGGGCGCACCGCACCTCGAAGCCGCCAAGAAGCTCGCCGACTGGGCCGCGTCCGATGCGGCGATGCAGATGTATGCCGAGACCCGCGCCGTCGCAGCACGGCCGGAATTCTCCAAGCCGGTCAAGAACCTGCCGACCAACCTCGCGGACCTGCTGATGGTGAACGACTTCGCCTGGGCCGCCGCGAATCGCGAACGCATCCTGGCCGAGTGGTCGAAGCGCTACGACAACAAGGCCGATCCCAAGAAATAAAAGCCGTCGGCTGGGTCAGTGCGACGGTGCAGCCTGACCGGCTGCTTCCGTCGGGGTGGCCTTGAGGCGCGTTTCGGCCAGTTCGCCGGCGGCCTCGAGGATCGGATAGGCCACCGTCGTGAAGTGGCCGTTGATCCGCTTCAGGTCGCGGATCACGTCCATGTGGATCGAGCTGGTCTCGATCGATTCCGGCCGGCCTTCGCGCAGGCGGGCATAGTGGCTGTCGGCGGCATGGGCCTCGGCCTCGCGGATGGCGGCCTTTTCGGCGACGAGCCGGCGGGCGAGCGTGATGTCGCGGGTCGTGAAGACGTTCAGGGCCAGCCGCAGATTGTCGAGCACGCGGGCATGGAACGCCCGCAGCTCGGCCGTGCCTTCGGCCGAGAAGGCGTAGCGGTTCTTGATCTTCTTGGCTGCCAGCTCCATCAGGTTCTTGTCGATGATGTCGCCGGCATGTTCGAGGTTTGTGACGAAGGTCAGGATCTCGACGTAGCGCTTGCCGTCGTCTTCTCCCAGCTCCGTTCGTGACGTCTGGATCAGGTAGAGCTTGATCGCCTCGTAGAGGCTGTCGACGGCATCGTCCGCGGCCTCGATCGCCTTCATGGCCCGAGCGTCGTTCTTCTCGAACACGTCCATGGTCTGGCGCAGCATGTCGGCGACCTTGTCGCCGAGATTGAGCGTTTCGCGCATCGCGCAGCCCAGCGCCTCGGCCGGCGTGTCGAGCACGTTGGGGTCGAGGCTGCGCGGCTTGCCGGGGTCGTCGGTCTGTGGCCGATCGGGGACCAGGCGGCGGCAGAGTGCGGCCACGGGATCGATCAACGGCAGGAAGACGATGGCGGCCACCACACTGAATACGGTGTGGAAGTTGACGAGCAGTCGTCCCGGTGCCGCATCGACCATCATCAGCCACTGGTGGAACTGGCTGAGGAACGGCAGGAGCGCGACGCCGACTGCGACACGCGTGATCAGGTTGCCGAGCGGCAGGCGCCGCGCCTCGGTATCGGTGGCGGCCTGGTCGAAATAGGGGGCGATCGCGCCGCCGATGTTGGCGCCGATCACCAGCGCCATGCCGAGCTTGGGATCGATGATGCCGCTCGAGGCGAAGGACATGACCAGCAGCACGGTGGAGAGGCTGGAATGGATGAACCAGGTGGCGGCGGCGGCGACGAGGACGGCCACGACGTATTCGTCCTGGAGGCCAGACAGCACGGCCACGAAGGCTGGGGCCGACCGCAGCGGCAGGGCAGCGGCTTCCAGCAGGTGCAGCGACAGCAGCATCAGGCCGAGGCCGATGGCGACCCGGCCGAGATGGCGCGCCCGGTCGGAGCTGTTGGACAGGAAGGCGATTACGCCGCCGGCGATCATCAGCGGTGAGACCCAGCCGAGCGGGAAGGACAGCACCTGCGCCGTCAGCGTCGTGCCGACATTGGCGCCCAGCATCACGGCGAGGCCAATCGAGAGAGAGATCAGTCCGCGACCGGCGAAGGAGGCCAGCAGCAGGGCGGTCGCTGTGCTGGACTGAAGCACGCCGGTCAGCACAACGCCGCCCGTGAAGGCCGTGAAACGGTTGCGTGAGCACGCGCCGATGGCACGGCGCAGGGTCGCGCCGAACGCACGCGTCAGGCCGGTGCGCACCATGCGCACGCCCCACAGCAGCAGGCAGACGCTGCCGAGAACGTTCAGGATGGTGTCGATGCCTTGCATGATCGCGGAATCCTACGCCTCGCCCCATGACGATGAAAGTTTTTTGACGGTTTTGTTACGACGCGCGCCTCAAGAGGCGAGACGCGTGGCCTCGTCCATGAAGGCTCTAACGAGCGCAACGCGCCGACGCTCCTGCAGGCAAACCGCATATTCCGCGACGGCCAGATCCTGGTCGACGATGGTGATGGGGCGGAAGCGACGGTCCTCCCCGAGTTCGCTCGCGAACACCGCACCGATGCCGAACCCGGCCGCCACCGCCTCGCGCACGCCTTCACGCGTCTGCACCTCGACGATCGAGGCCGGCCTGATATCGGCCGCCGCCATTGCCTGTTCGAGCACTTCCCGGGTGATCGAGCCGCGTTCGCGCAGTACCAGTTCCTGTCCGCTCAGCGCCGAAAGGGGCGTGCGGCCGCGTTTGGCCAGGGCATGGCCAGCCGGCGCAAACAGGACCAGCCGGTCGGTGCGCAATCGGACCGCATGCAGGCGCGGGTCGGACAGGCTCTTGGCCATCACCGCGACGTCGGCCTCGTGGCGGAGCAGGCGCTCCAGCACGACGGCCGAATTGTCGATCGAAAGCGCAAAGGTGAGACCGCCGGCGCGCTGGCGGAGGGCGGCCATGATCGGCACGACATGGTGCGCGGAATCGGCAGCGATGCGGAGATGACCCCGCGTCAGGGCGCGCTCGCCCTGGAGCAGGGCCTGCGCCTCGTCCTGGAGGGCGAACAGGCGGGTCGTCACGCCGTGCAGCTGACGCCCGGTCTCGGTCGGCGTGACGCTGCGACCGCGGCGGTCGAACAGGCGCACGCCGTAGGACTTTTCGAGCGCCGTGACCTGGCCCGAGAGATTGGGTTGGCTGAGGCCGGAGGTGCGGGCGGCGGCCGAGAAGGAACCTGCCTCGGCCACGAGGTGGAAGGCGCGAAGCTGGGTGGGTGTCATATATGCGAAACCGATAGTTAACATTCATATTATATACTGGACGGATAGAGACTGCGAGCCGATCATCCGCGCCATGACCACCAAGCCAGCTGCCTCTGAAACCGGCGACCCGCTCCTGCTGACGCCCGGCCCGCTCACCACCTCGGCCAGCGTGAAGCAGGCCATGGTCCACGACTGGGGCTCGCGCGATCAGGGCTTCATCGCCATCAACAAGATGGTGCTGGAGAAGATCGTCGAGTTGGCCGGCGGCCAGGGCACGCACGTCACCGTCCCGGTGCAGGGCTCCGGCACCTTCGCCGTCGAGGCGATGATCACCAGCTTCGTGCCCAGGACCGGGAAGCTGCTGGTCGTGATCAACGGCGCCTATGGCCAGCGGGCCAGGAAGATCGCCGAGATCGCCGGCCGCGCCGTCGCCACCTACGAGACGCCGGAGGATACACCCCCCGATCTCGCGAAGCTCGAAGCGATGCTGGTGGCCGATCCCGCCATCACCCACGTCTTCGCCGTCCATTGCGAGACTACCTCGGGCATTCTGAACCCGATCTCGGAAATCGCCGCCTTGGTGAAGAAGCAGGGCCGCCGCCTGCTGGTCGATTCGATGTCGGCCTTCGGCGCGATCGAGATCGACGCGCGCAACGTCTACTATGACGCCCTCGCGGCCTCCTCGAACAAGTGCCTCGAAGGCGTGCCGGGCCTCGGCTTCGTGGTCTGTCGCAACTCGGCGCTTGCCGAGTGCAAGGGGAATGCCACCACACTGGTGCTCGACCTGTTCGACCAGGCCGAGGGTTTCGCCAGGACCGGCCAGTACCGTTTCACGCCGCCGATCCACGTCATCGTGGCGCTGGGCAAGGCGATCGAGGAGCACGGCGAGGAGGGCGGTGTGGCGGGGCGCGGCAAGCGCTATCGTGAGAATGCCAAGGTGCTGATCGACGGCATGCGCGCCATGGGATTCCAAACGCTGCTGCCGAACGACCTGCAGGCGCCGATCATCGTCACCTTCCACATGCCGACCGATCCCAAGTTCGTCTTCCAGAATTTCTATGATGGGCTCAAGGATCGCGGCTACGTGATCTATCCGGGCAAGCTCACGGTGGCGGACTCGTTCCGCATGGGCTGCATTGGCCGGCTCAACGCCGATCATATGCGCGGCGCCCTGGCGGCGGTCCGCGAGGTGCTCGACGAGATGCGGGTCACCAACGGCGGCCCGGCCCTCGCGGCAGAATAAGGGAACGAGACATGGCACCCGACAGCATGAACGTGAGCGGCGGCGAGATCTCCGTTAACGGCCGCACCTATCACCTGCCGCGCCAGCCCGTCGTCGTGGTCTGCGTCGACGGCTCGGAGCCGGGCTATATCGAGCGCGCCGTCGAGGCGGGCCGGGCGCCTTGGTTCAGCAAAGTCCTGAAAGAGGGCACCAACCTCGTCGGAGACTGCGTGGTCCCGAGCTTCACCAACCCGAACAACCTGTCGATCGTCACCGGCCGCCCGCCGTCGGTCCACGGCATCTGCGGCAACTACTTCCTCGATCCCGAGACGGGCAAGGAAGTGATGATGAACGATCCGAAGTTCCTGCGGGTCGAAACTCTGTTCCCGGCCTTCCAGCGCGCCGGCTGCCGCATCGCGGTCATCACCGCCAAGGACAAGCTGCGCGGCCTCTTGGGCAAGGGGCTCGAACTGGGCGCCGGCAAGGCGTGCTCCTTCTCGTCGGAGAAGTCGGACAAGGCGACGCTCGCCGACAACGGCATCGAGGGCGTGAGCGAGCTGGTGGGCATGGGCGTGCCGGACGTCTACAGCGCCGGCCTTTCTGAGTTCGTGTTTGCCGCCGGCGTCAAGCTGATGGAGCGCGACCGGCCCGAGATCATGTATCTGTCGACTACCGACTACATCCAGCACAAGCACGCCCCGGGTACCCCGGTCGCCAACGACTTCTATGCGATGATGGACGGCTACCTGACCAAGCTCGACGCCATGGGTTGCACCATCGTCGTCACGGCCGATCACGGCATGAACGCCAAGTTTGGCAGCGACGGTCAGCCCGACGTGATCTACCTGCAGGATGTGTTCGACGGCTGGGTGGGCAAGGACAAGGCCCGCGTCATCCTGCCGATCACCGATCCCTATGTCGTGCACCACGGCGCGCTGGGCTCTTTCGCGGTGGTCTATTGCACCAATCCGACGGAGTGGGCGGCCAAGCTGAAGGCGATGCCGGGCATCGAGGCGGCACTCACCAAGGAAGAGGCGGCGGCCAGGTTCGAGCTGCCGGCCGATCGCTTGGGCGATCTCATCGTTGTCTCCACCAAGCACAAGGTGCTGGGGACGTCGGCCTCGCGGCACGATCTCTCGGGCCTCACCGAGCCCCTGCGCAGCCATGGCGGTGTGTCCGAGCAGCGGGTGCCGCTGCTCTGCAATCGCAAGCTCGCGAACGCCGACACCGGTTCGCATCGCTGGCGCAACTTCGACGCCTTCGATCTCGCCCTCAACCTCGTCGCCTGAGAGAGTTCCATGGACACCGTCACCCGCACGGACTCCGACGTCCGGCACGAATATCTCCGTATCGCCGGCAGGAAGGTCGAGACCAAGGCGCGCCTGGAAGTGCGCTTCCCCTGGGACAACCGTCTGGTCGGCACCGTGCCGCGCGCCACGCCTGAGCTCGTCGCCGAGGCCTTCCAGATCGCCCATGACTACAAGCCGAAGCTGACCCGCTACCAGCGCCAGCAGATCCTGCTCAAGACCGCCGATCTTTTGGTCGCGCGCAAGGAAGAGCTGTCGCGCCTGATCACGCTCGAGTCGGGCCTCTGCCTCAAGGACTCGCTCTATGAGGTCGGCCGCGCTTACGACGTGTTCACCTTCGCCGGCCAGCTCTGCATGCTGGACGATGGCCAGACCTTCTCTTGCGACCTCACCCCGCACGGCAAGTCGCGCAAGATCTTCACCCTGCGCCAGCCGTTGAATGCGATTTCGGCAATTACGCCGTTCAATCATCCGCTCAACATGGTGGCGCACAAGCTGGCGCCGGCCTTCGCGACCAACAACTGCGTGGTGCTGAAGCCCACGGAGCTGACGCCGCTCACGGCGTTGTTCCTCGCTGACGCGCTCTACGAGGCGGGTCTGCCGCCGGAGATGCTGTCGGTCATCACCGGCAATCCGTCCGACATCGGCGATGCGATGATCGTCGATCCGCGCGCCGACCTCGTGACCTTCACGGGCTCGGTCAGGGTCGGCAAGTACATCGCCGAGAAGGCGGGCTACAAGCGTATCGTGCTGGAGCTGGGCGGCAACGACCCGCTGATCGTCATGGAGGATGCCGACCTCGACAAGGCAGCCGAACTGGCCGTTGCCGGTGCCACCAAGAATTCCGGCCAGCGTTGCACCGCCGTGAAGCGCATCCTTGTGGTCGACAAGGTGGCCGATGCCTTCGTCGAGCGTGTGCTGGCCAAGGCGAAGAAGCTGAAGGCCGGCGATCCGCTCGATCCCGAGACCGATGTCGGCACCGTGATCCACGAGCGGGCGGCGACGCTGTTCCAGAACCGGGTGAGCGAAGCGGTGGCGAAGCACGGCGCCAAGCTGCTGCATGGCAACGACCGCCAGGGCGCGTTGTTTCCGCCGACCGTCGTCGATCATGTCGACCCGCAAGCCGAGCTGGTGCGCGAGGAGACCTTTGGTCCCGCGATTCCGATCATCCGCGTGAAGGACATCGCCCACGCCATCCAGGTCTCCAACGGCACGGCCTACGGCCTGTCGTCGGGCGTCTGCACGGATCGTCTCGACTACATCACGAAGTTCGTCGACGAGCTGCAGGTCGGCACGGTGAATGTCTGGGAAGTGCCGGGCTATCGCATCGAGATGTCGCCGTTCGGCGGCATCAAGGATTCGGGCCTCGGCTACAAGGAAGGCGTGCTCGAGGCGATGAAGAGCTTCACCAACGTGAAGACCTGGTCGCTGCCCTGGCCGGGCTAGCGCCCACTCTCGAGATGATGTCATGTCGGCCTGGTTCCAGTAAGCCTGCGTCATGACCATCGCACTTCTCGTTGTTCTCAAGATCACCGTCACGATCATCATCTTCGGCATCGGTCTCGATTCGACGCTGCACGACGCGGTCCGCCTATTCCGGCACCCCGCGCTGCTGTTGCGCTCGCTGCTGGCGATGTACGTGCTGGTACCGCTGGCGGCCGTCGGGCTGGTCATTCTGCTGCCGTTGCCTGCGGGGGCGGAAGCCGGTCTGCTGGTGCTCGCGGTCTCCGCCGGCGCGCCGCTGCTCCCGCGCAAGCTGCTGGGCATCGGTGACGGGGCATACATTTTCAGCCTGGTTGTGGTGTCGTCGGCGCTGGCCGTGATCCTCGTGCCGCTGTGGCTCGAGATGCTCAGTCCATTGTTCCCACGACTGCCGCGCCTCGCGCCGGAGAAGACGGCGCTGGTCCTGGGCGAGTCCTTCTTCTTGCCGCTGCTGGCAGGCATGGCGATACGCCGATACTTCCCGAAGCTGGCCGCCTGGACGGGCGGACGGGCGGACGGGTGGTCGGTCTGGCGGGCTTGGCCATGACGCTGGCGGCGGTCGTGCTGTTGGCCGTGAACTGGCATGTGGTTCTCGAGGTCAGGTGGCAGGGTATCGCGGCTCTGTCGCTCCTGATCCTGATTGCCGTGGTCATCGGCCACCTGACCGGAGGGCCGAAGGAGGACGACCGTTCGGCACTCGCCGTCGCC
>JAGNNA010000143.1 GCA_017990895.1 Reyranella sp. | reverse complement strand
ATCCCGGCACCAGCTCGCCCGGCCGCGTCTCCTTCGGCGCCTGGGCCGCCAAGGGCAACCACCTCACCATCATGGACTATGTCGAGGGCCGCGCCGCCAACGAGGCCGGCCGCATCTCCGGCGAGGAGCTGCTCGAACTCGAAAGCAACGTCATGCCGGGCAGCGGCACCTGCGGGGCGATGTTCACCGCCAACACGATGAGCACCATCGCCGAGGCGATGGGCATGATGCTGCCGCGCGGTGCCTCGCATCCCGCCGACTACAAGGCCGGCAGCGACATCCATGCCGACGTGCGCGCCCAGGCGAAGGCGTCGGTCGATGCACTCTATCGCCTGATGGAAGCCGGCATCCGCCCGCGCGACATCATGACGGAGAAGGCCTTCGAAAACGCCATCGCCACCGTCTATGCGATGGGCGGATCGACCAACATGTACCTCCACCTGCTCGCCATCGCGCGCGAGGCGCAGGTGCCGATCACGATCGAGCGCATCCAGCAGGTCGGCGAGCGTATGCCGCTGATCTGCAACCTGCAGCCGCATGGTCCCTACGCGATGGTGAGCCTGCACGAGATCGGCGGCGTGCCCATCGTGATGAAGGAACTGCTGCGCCACGGCTACCTCCATGGCGACGTCATGACCGTCACGGGCAAGACGTTGGCAGAGAACCTGGCCTCGGTGCCGACCCTCGAAGAGCTAGGTGCGCAGGACATCGTACTGCCGGTGTCCAAGCCGGCGGCGCCCGCGAACAATCACATCAGCGTGCTGAAGGGTAACCTCGCGCCGGAGAGCTGCCTGCTGAAGCTGAGCGGCAAGACCCTGGAGAAGGGCGAGTTCCGCGGCAGCGCGCGCGTCTTCGAATCCGAGGACGACACGATGAAGGCCATCCGCGCCGGCGAGATCGTTCCCGGCAACGTCGTCGTCGTGCGCAATGTCGGGCCAGTAGGTGGCCCCGGCATGCCCGAGATGGTGATGCTCACCATCCAGCTTCAGGGACGCGGCCTCGGCGAAGACGTGGCGCTGATCACCGACGGCCGCTTCTCGGGCGTCAGCCACGGCATCCTGATCGGTCACATTTCGCCGGAAGCCGCGCGCGGCGGCCCGATCGCGGCGGTGCGCGACGGGGACACGATCGTCATCAATCCGGGCAAGCGCACCTTGAACCTGGAGATCTCCGACGAGGAGCTGGCCCGCCGCATGGCCGACTGGCGCCCGCCCGCCGCCGAGGATCGCCCGCGCGCGGGCTCCGTGCACGACAAGTACACGAAGCTGGTGTCGTCGGCGCACTATGGGTGCGTGGTCTAAGCCATGGAGCGCGCCACTCCAGTGGCACTCAAGCTTCTTCGATCAGCAAGACATGAGCGCCACTGGAGTGGCGCGCTGCCATGATCATGAAGCTGCCGCAGCAAACCTGGTGCGGCTGCGCATCAGGGGCTGAATGCGCTGGCCGAACTGTTCGATGCCGATGATGAAGTCGTCGAAGGTGAGCATCACGCCCGCAAGGCCGTCGATCTCGGCCATCTCGTCGAGCAGGCGGGCGACCGTGGCGTAGGAGCCGATCAGGCGCGAGCCATTGTTGGGCAGCGGCTCTCGGCGGCGGATGCGGCCGGCCGTCGAATTCTCGGCGGCAAACTTGTCGGACGCCGCCTGGTCGGAGCGCCAGCCGATGGCGTCGAGGTCGACACCCGCCTTGTAATGCTCCCACTTGGCCATCGCGGCTTCGTCGGTCTCGTCGGCGATGATCATTGTGAGGGCCAGCGCCTTCACGTCCCGGCCGGTGGCGGTGCAGGCGGCCTTGAGGCGGCCCACCGCCTCGGCACAGTCGCGCGGATCGTTGACCTCGCCCTGGCCGCTGCAGAAATTGTAGGTGCAGTGCCCGGCCGCGAACTTCATGCCCGCATCGCTGGTGCCGGCCGAGATCAGCTTGATCGGCCGCGACGGCAGCGGCGAGAGCCGGCAGTCGTTCATCTTGAAATAGTCGCCCTTGAAGTCGGATCGGCCAGTCTCCCACAGCTCCTTCATCACCGTGACGTACTCGGTGACCATGTCGTAGCGGTGCTTGAAATGCGCCTCGCCCGGCCACAGGCCCATCTGGTCGTATTCGGCCTTCTGCCAGCCGGTGACGAGGTTCACCCCGAAGCGGCCCTTGGAGATGCTGTCGATCGTCACCGCCATGCGCGCGGCGATTGCCGGCGGCAGGGTCAGCACGGCGACCGTGGCGATCAGGTCGATCCGCGTCGTCACGGCGGCGAGCCCCGCCATCAGGGTGAAGGATTCGAGATTGTCGTCCCAGTGGCGCGACTTGCCGCCGAAGCCGCGCAGCTTGATCATCGACATGGCGAAGTCGAAGTCGTAGCGCTCGGCGCGCTGCACGACTTCGCGGTTGAGGTCGAAGCTCGGCGTGTACTGCGGCGAGGTCGACGAGATCAGCCAGCCATTGTTCCCGATGGGAATGAAGACGCCGATTTCCATCCTGCACCTGCCCTCGCTGCCAGTTTCCGGTGAGGCAACAGGCAGCAAGGGCTGTGCCAGCGATCAGGTATCGACGTCCGCATACCGGCGCTTGGCGCGGCGCATGAAGCCTTCGAAGATGTCGTCGTACGGCGTCTTCTCGTGGGCCTCGGCCAGCTTGGTCAGGCCCTTCAGCACGACCTGCTCCTCGGCCGGCATCTCCGACATGATCTTCTCGGAGATGGGCTGGACGCCGGCCGGGTTGGCGAGCGCGCGGACCTGGATGCTGCAGGCCTTCTCGAAGAAGTAGAAATAGAAGAAGGCCTCGCCCATCGTGGCGCCGACGCTCAAGGTGCCATGGTTCCTGAGGATCAGGATGCGGCCGTCCGGCCCCAGCGCCTTGGCCGAGGCCTCGCCTTCGCCCGGCAACACGACGATGCCGTCATAGTCGAGATAGCGGACCTTCGGATAGACCATCGCGCCATCCTGCGTCAGCGGCTGGAAGCCGCCTTTCATGGCGCCGACTGCCGCGCCGTCCAGCGTATGGGCATGGATGATCGCGTTGACGTGCGGCGAGGTGAACATGATGCCGGAATGAAGGTTGAAGCCCGCCTGGTTCAGCTCGTAGCCGTTCTCGGTCAGGATCTTGCGGTTCTTGTCGACCTTCACGAGGCTCGACGCGGTGATCTCGTCGAAGGCGAGACCGAACGGATTGAGCAGCAGTGCGTCGGGTTCGCCGGGCACCCGGGCCGAGATGTGACCGAAGATCGACAATTCGTAACCCATCTCGAAGGCGGCCCGGTAGGCCGACGCGAGCTGGACGCGGACGGCCCATTCCTCCGCTGAAACCTTGTCTTTTAGGCTGACGATACTCAGGGGCGGCTCCTGGCTGGCGTATCGGGCTGAGCGGGCGTCTTAGCGATACCCCATACCGACTGCAAACAATCAATGGCGCATCTCGGGGAGCCCGAGATCTGGCATGCTTCCTGCTGTCTAAACTTGTATAGACAGGCTACAGGCAAGGCATGCAGACAAGCCCCTCCCTTCCCGAAACCGACGATCCGGTGGCGCGCTACCGTGAGGACGGCGTCGTGCTGCTGCGCGGCGCCTTCGACGCCTGGATCGAGCCGTTGCAGGCCGGGGTCGAAGCGCTCATGGCCAATCCCAGCCCGCTCGAACGCACGGTCCGGCCGTCCGATGGCTCGGCCCCCTTCTTCCAGGACCTGTGCAACTGGCAGCGCATCCCGGAGTTCGAAGCCTTCGTCTGGAAGTCGCCGGCGGCGGAGATCGCGGCCCGGCTCATGGGCTCGCGCACGGCCCGTTTCTTCCATGACCATGTGCTGGTGAAGCAGCCGGGCGGCAGCACGATCACCCCCTGGCACCAGGACCAGCCCTATTACTTCGTCGAGGGCCGGCAGAGCGTCAGCTTCTGGATCCCGCTCGATCCGGTGTCGCGCGATGTCGTGATGGAGTGCATCAGGGGGTCGCACCGCTGGGGCAAGGGCTTCCGTCCCATGCGCTTCGACGGCACGCGGCTCTATGCCGAGGACGATTTCGAGGTGATGCCCGACATCGAGGCGATGCGCCCGACGCTCGACATTGCCGGCTGGGACATGCAGCCGGGCGACGCGATCGCCTTCAATTTCAGGACGGTCCCCGGCGCGCCGGGAAACCAGTCGCCGCGCGCGCGCCGCGTCTGCTCGGCACGCTGGGTCGGCGACGACGCGGTGTTCGCCAGACGCGCCGGAAGGACCTCGCCGCCCTTCCCCGACCTTGCCTTCGAAGACGGTGCCGCCTTCGATGCCCCGATCTTCCCCGTCGTCTATCGTTCGTAACAGTCACCGCAAACGGAGTTACTCAATGGCCAAGTTCACAGCACTCGCCGCCGTCCTGGCGGCGGCCGCCGTCGCCGGCGGCGCTGCCGCGCAGGATACCAAGGTCGCCATCGGCATTTCGGGCTGGACCGGCTTTGCGCCGATCACGCTGGCCAAGGAAGCCGGTATCTACAAGGCCAACGGCCTCGACGTCACGATCAAGAAGATTCCGCAGAAGGACCGCCACCTGGCCATTGCCTCGGGCGACCTGCAGTGCGCCGCCACCACCGTCGAGACCTGGATCGTGTGGAACGCCAACGGCATCGCCACGACCCAGCTCTTCAAGATGGACCAGGGCATGGGCTCGGACGGCATCGTCGCCCGCAATGACATCTCCAAGGTCACCGACCTCAAGGGCAAGACCGTCGCCGCCTCGGCGCCGGGCACCAACCCGCACTTCACCCTCTCCTGGATCCTGAAGAAGAACGGCATGTCGCTGAAGGACGTTAAGCTCGTCACGCTCGAGCCGGCGCCGGCCGCCAACGCTTTCGTCACCGGCAAGGATCTCGATGCCGCCGTCACCTACGAGCCCTATCTCAGCCTGGTGCGCGACAAGCCCGAGACCGGCAAGCTGATCGCCGATTCGCTGCAGTATCCGATGGTGTTCGATTCCTTCGGCTGCACGCCGAAGTTCATCAAGGAGAATCCGAAGGCCGTGAAGGCGCTCACCGAGAGCTACTTCCAGGCCCTCGACATGATCGGGAAGGACAAGCAGAAGGCCTTCACCATCATGGGCGCCGACGTGAAGCAGACGGCCGAGCAGTTCGAGAAGTCGCAGTCCAAGATCAAGTGGGCCGATCGCGAAGCCAACAAGAAGTTCTTCAACGGCGAGATCCAGGCCTTCAACAAGGAAGCCGCCGAGCTGCTGCTCGAGATCGGCGTGATCAAGGCCAAGCCGGACAACATGGATACGCTCTTCGACACGACGTACATCAAGTAGGCTTTTGTTTCGCCTCCCCCGTCAGCGTGGGAGGTGCCTCGTCTTGCGAGGCGGAGGGGGCATGACCCCTCCGTCGGCGTAGGACGCCGACACCTCCCCATTTGAATGGGGAGGCAGTTTGAGAAGAGTCTTATGAAACTGCTGGTTCCCGTCAGGCGGGAGAATCGCATCGTCCTAGGCGTGGCGTTCTTCATCGTCTTCGTCGCGCTCTGGTCCTTCCTCAGCCTCAGCGGAGCGGTGCCGAAGCACTTTCTCGCCACGCCGTGGCAGACGGTCGTCTCGGGCTGGAACCTGTTTGCCACGCAGGGCTTCACCCACGACGTCGGCATGACCATCTGGCGCGTCGTCGGCGGCTTCGTGCTGGCCGCCGTCATCGCCGTGCCGCTCGGCATCGCGATGGGCGTCTACAAGCCGATCGAGGCCTTCTTCGAGCCCTTCGTTTCCTTCGCGCGTTACCTGCCGGCCTCGGCCTTCATCCCGCTGCTGATCCTGTGGGTCGGCATCGGCGAGGCGCAGAAGCTCACCGTCATCTTCATCGGCTGCTTCTTCCAGCTCACCCTGATGATCACCATGATCGTGAGCGGCACCCGCCGCGACCTGGTGGAAGCGGCCTACACGCTGGGCTGCAAGGACACGGGCGTGATCCGCCGGGTCGTCCTGCCCGGCGCTGCCCCGGAGATCGCCGAGGCGCTGCGCCAGGTGCTTGGGCTAGGCTGGACCTACATCATCGTCGCCGAGCTGATCGGTGCCTCGTCGGGCATCGGCCACATGATCACCGACAGCCAGGCGCTGATGGCGACCGACCACATCATCGCGGGCATCGTGGTGATCGGCCTGGTCGGCCTGCTCTCGGACCTGGCTTTCAAGAGGGTAAACCAGCATCTCTTCTCGTGGAGCCTGCTGCGATGAGCCGGCTGTCGATCCGCGACGTCTCCAAGACCTTCCCCGGCCACAGGCGCAGCGCGCCGCCGACCCAGGCGCTGCTGCCGATCGGCCTCGAGGTCGGCGACAACGACTTCATCACCGTGCTGGGGCCTTCCGGCTGCGGCAAGTCCACCCTGCTCCGCCTGGTCGCCGGACTGGAGACGCCGACCGCGGGCGAAATCCGGCTCGACGGGACGAAGATCGTGGGCGCCGGCGCCGACCGCGGCGTGGTGTTCCAGAGCTACACGCTCTTCCCGTGGCTGAACGTCCGCCAGAACATCTGCTTCGGCCTGCGCGAGAAGGGCATGAAGCTCTCGGAGCAGAAGGAGATCAGCGACCGCTTCATCGCCCAGGTGGGCCTGCGCGGCTTCGAGGATCACTTTCCCAAGCAGCTCTCGGGCGGCATGCAGCAGAGGGTGGCGATCGCCCGGGCGCTGGCCAACGACCCGAAGATCCTGCTGCTCGACGAGCCGTTCGGCGCGCTCGACAACCAGACCCGTGTCCTGATGCAGGAGTTGCTGCTCGGCATCTGGGAGCAGGCGCAGAAGACGGTGATGTTCATCACCCACGACATCGACGAGGCCATCTTCATGGCCAGCCGGGTCGTCGTGTTCAGCGCCCGTCCCGGCCGCATCAAGGCCGAGATCGAGGTCGGCTTTCCCCACCCGCGGCACTACACGATCAAGACCTCGCCCGAATTCATGGCGCTGAAGGCCCGCCTCACCGAGGAAATCCGGGTCGAAGCCATCGCTGCGGCTCACTGAGGAACCGATGGAACCGACCGCGCTCTACCAGCAGGTCGAGGACTACATCGTGCGCCACATCCAGGACGGGTCTTGGCCGCCCGGCCATCGCCTGCCCTCCGAGCACGAGTTGGTAAGCCGCTTCGGCATGTCGCGCATGACGGTGAACCGCGCCCTGCGCGACCTGGTCCAGCAGGGCCGGATCGTGAGGGTCGCCGGCGTCGGCAGCTTCGTCGCCGAGGACAAGCCGCAATCGACGCTGCTGCACATCGCCAGCATCGCGCGGGAGGTGCGCCAGCGCGGACACGACTATCGCTGCGCGCTGCTTTCGGCGGAGCGCGTGGCGGCGCCGGGCGACATCGCCGCCTGGCTCGGCCTGCGATCGGGGCAGTCGGTTTTCCATACCGTGTGCCTTCATCTGGAGAACGAGGTGCCGGTCCAGTTGGAGGACCGGTACGTCAATCCCCAGGTCGTCCCGGCCTTCCTCGATCAGGATTTCGCTGTCCTGCCACCCGGGGAGTATCTCGTGCAGAACGTGCCGTTCGACGAGATCGAGCATGTCGTCGATGCCGTCCTGCCGACGCCCGAGCAGGCCAGCCGCCTCCAGATCGATCCTTCGGAGCCTTGCCTGATGCTGACGCGACGAACCTGGACCCGCACGACGCCGGTCACGATGGTGCGCTGCCTGCACCCTTCATCGCGCTACAGGCTGGGTTGCCGTTTCGATGCGGTGGGAAATCAGCGATTTGGCTGAGCAGCCGTCAGGGCGGTGAGAGCCGCCCTCGACCGGGAGGCCTGCTGCGCCCAGAGCGCACGCTTCATCTCGGCTTCGAGCCGTTCGCGGGCAGCCTTGTCGGCCGGTTCGGCCAGTTCTTCGGGACTGGGATGATCGCGGGGCATATCGGACAAATGCCGCCCGCGCGAAATAGTTGCGTTACTTGATCATGACGGCCGGAGTTTCATCCCCGGCGGCGGTACTGCTGCTTCCGGATCGACGGCGCGGATCACGTAGGCATGGGCCTCGGGCTCGTACTTCGACCAGAGGCGGGCGAGCTCGGCAATGGGCTCGGCATGGTCGTCGACACGCAGGTCGACATAGGGGAAGGACTCGCGGTCGACGACCAGCAAGGCTGCCGACGTGACCGGCTGATACTCGCCGCCTGCTGCTTCGCCGGCTGCGAGCGCATCGAGCAGGCGGCGCGCCAGCGGCTGATCGGGAGAGGCCTCAAAGGCGCTCACCATCGCCTGCGGCAGCGCTGCCGACCGCACGATGTTGGCGATGGCGGCGCAATCCCTCCCCTGGGCTTCGCCTCGCTCGGCGCAGACGTTCGCGCCCGAGTAAACGGCGGTGCGGCCGTCGGCATCGATCAGGGCCAACTGTCGCCAATGCCGGTGTGGCGTCGCCGCCACCACCGCCTGCATCGCTTCAGGCGCCGAGAAACCGTGCGCCAGCAGATCCAGCGCCAAGGGACCGAGCCGCGGATCGGTGCGATGCTGGGTGAGCGCCGCCCCGATGCCTGCCCTGGCGTGCGAGCAGCGCGATCCGACCGCGATCGACGAGGTGGTGACGACGGCGCCCAGCATGCCGGTCCGGGCACAGCGTCCGACGAGTGAGAAAGTCATGCCGGCGTCCCTCGATTCATCTTCGTGTTTCTTCTACCGCCGCTCGCGGAAGAAGACGCGCAGCAGTTCCCCCGCCTCGCTTTCGCCGACGCCGGGATAGAGCTCGGGCCGGTGATGGCAGGTCGGCTGGTCGAAGATGCGCGGCCCCTGCTCGATGCCACCGCCCTTGGGATCGGCCGCGCCCCAGTAAACCCGCCGCAGCCGTGCGAAAGAGATTGCCTGGGCGCACATCGGGCAGGGCTCCAGGGTGACGTAGAGGTCGCATCCGACCAGGCGCGGCGAGCCCAACGCAGCCGCTGCGGCGCGGATCGCCAGCAGCTCGGCATGGGCGGTCGGATCCTTCAGCTCCTCGGTCCGGTTGCCGGCTTCGGCAAGCACCGCGCCGTCCGGCCCCACGATCACGCAGCCGATCGGCACCTCGCCGCGCGCGCCGGCGGCGCGGGCGGCGGCAAGGGCCCTGTCCATGGGGGTGAGCTTCGAGGCGTCCGGCATAGCGTGCGCACTGTAGCGCAGGGCGGCGCGCGCGCGTATCTTGGCGCGCATGCCCCGTCCCCTGATCGGAGTCACCCTGGATGCTGAAAAGCCAGGCGGATACTCCAAGTTTCCCTGGTACGCGCTGCGCCAGAACTACCTCGACGCGATCGACGCGGCGGGTGGCCTGGCGATTGCGCTGCCGCACGAGCCCGACCGGGTCGCCGACTATCTGGAGCGCATCGACGCGCTGGTGGTGACCGGCGGCGCCTTCGACGTCGACCCCTCCTACTATGGCGGCGGGGCGAAGCATTCGACCGTGGTCACCAAGGATCGCCGCACCGCCTTCGAATTCGGCGTCACCAAGGGCGCGCTGGCGCAGAACAAGCCGGTGCTGGGCATCTGCGGCGGGCAGCAGCTGCTGCACGTCGTGCTGGGCGGCAAGCTGATCCAGCACATTCCCGACGCGATCGAGGATGCGCTGGCGCACGAGCAGCCCAACCCGCGCGACGAACCCGGCCACGTCGTGAAGGTCGCCAGGGGCACTCAGCTGCACGGCATCGTCGGAGCCGAGGAACTGCAGGTGAACAGCGCGCATCATCAGGCCGCGGCCGACCAGCCGGCCGGCATCGTCGTCAACGCCACTGCCCCGGACGGCGTGATCGAGGGCATCGAGGCCCCCGCCTACCGCTTCTGCATCGGCGTCCAGTGGCATCCCGAGTTCCATATCTCCGAGGGCGACGCGAGACTGTTCCGCGCCTTCCTGGGAGCGGCGGCCGCAAAGTGAGCGAACAACCCGTCAAGGAAGGCGAGCGTATCGCCAAGCGCCTGGCGCGCGCGGGCCTGTGCTCGCGCCGCGATGCCGAACGCTGGATCGAGGCCGGCAGGGTGAAGGTCGACGGCAAGGTGCTGGAGACGCCGGCCTGCGTCGTCACCGACAGGAGCGTCATCGAGGTCGACGGCAAGCCGTTGCAGGCGGCCGACCGACCGCGCATGTGGCGCTACCACAAGCCGCCGAGCGAGATGGTGACGGCGCGCGATCCCGAGGGCCGCCGCACCATCTTCGATTCCCTGCCCAAGAGCCTGCCGAGGGTCATCACCGTCGGCCGCCTCGACTACTTCTCGGAAGGTTTGCTGCTGCTGACCAACGATGGCGAGCTCGCGCGAAAGCTCGAACTGCCGGCCAACGGCTGGACGCGCCGCTACCGCGCTCGCGTCCACGGCACTGTCGACGAGGCGAAGCTCGCGGAGCTGGCCAACGGCATCACCATCGAGGGCGTGCGCTACGGCTCCATCCAGGCGAGCCTCGACCGCCAGCAGCGCTCCAACGCCTGGATCGACATCGCGCTGACCGAGGGCAAGAACCGCGAAGTCCGCCGCGTCCTGGCCCATCTCGACCTGCCGGTGGTGCGCCTGATCCGCGTCGCCTTCGGGCCGTTCCATCTCGGCGAGCTGGAACGCGGCCTTGTCGACGAGATTCCGCCGCAGGCACTGGAAAGCCTGCTGGGCGTGAAGCGCCCGCCGCGCAAGGAAGGCTGGGCCAAGCCCAAGCCGAAGCCCGCGCCGCCCCACGCCAAGCGCCGGCGGCAGGGATGATCCGCATCATCGGCGGCAAGCATCGCGGCCGCATGCTCGAAACACCGCCGGGCGAGGCGACGCGCCCCACCTCCAACCGCGCCCGTGAATCGCTGTTCAACATCCTGATGCATGCGAGCTGGCGCGACGACGAGGACGGCGGCACCTCGCCGCTGATCGAGGCGCGCGTGCTCGACGCCTATGCCGGCTCCGGCGCGTTGGGCCTCGAGGCCCTGTCGCGCGGTGCGGCCCATGTCACCTTCCTCGACAACGACGCCGCTGCGATCAAGTCGATCGGGGATAACCTGCGCAAGCTGGGCGAGACCGGCGCGGCCAAGGTCGTGCGCGCCGATGCGACGCGGCCGCCGCCGTCGCGCGAGCCTTGCGACCTCGTCTTCCTCGACCCGCCCTATCGCTCGGACCAGGCGCCCACGGCGATCACCGCCCTTGCCGGCGCCGGCTGGATGACGCCGGGCTGCATCGTCACGGTCGAACTCGCGCACAACGAAGACCTGCTGCCGCCGCCAGGTTTCGAGAGCATCGACGAGCGTCGCTATGGCGCGGCGAAGATCGTGATCCTCAAACGGACGTCATGAAGCTCGGCGCGCCCCTCTACATGCTCCGTCACGGCGAGACCGCCTGGAACACCGAGCGGCGCATGCAGGGCAGCAAGAACTCCGACCTCACCGCACGCGGCAGGGTCCAGGCGCTGGCGATGGGGCGCACTCTCAAGCGCGAACTCGAACGCGAGCCCGGTCCGACGATCTTCCTGCGCAGTCCGCTGGGACGCACGCGTGAGACCTCGGACATCATCAGCCAGGAGCTTGGGCTCTCCGCCTCGGACTGGCGCGAGGATGTGCGGCTCGCCGAACTCTCCTATGGCAGCTGGGAAGGCTTCTCGTGGGCCGAGATCGAGATCGATCATCCGACGGCGCTCGCCGACTGGCGCGCCGATCCGCACGGCTACTGCCCGCCGGGCGGCGAGACGCATGCCGAGCTGCGGCTGCGCTGCGAGACCATGCTGGCGGAGATTGCCGCCAGCAACACGCGGACCGTGGTGGTGAGTCACGGAGTGAGCGGCGCGGTCATGCGCGGGCTCCATCTCGTACTCGATGCACGCGCCATGTTCGTTCTGGAGAAGCCACAGGACGCGTTCTTCCGCCTGCACGACGGACACGAGCACCGGATAAGCTG
>JAGNNA010000142.1 GCA_017990895.1 Reyranella sp. | reverse complement strand
CCCTGTTCTGGGGGCCGCACGCCTATGTCTCGCCCACCTGGTACACGCCCGGCGCCAAGGTGCCGACCTGGAACTATGTCACGGTCCATGCCTATGGCCGGCCGCAGATCGTCGAGGACACGCAAGGCGCCCTCGACGTGCTCGCGCAACTCGCGGCCGCGTATGAAGGTGCCGATGCCTCGTCGTGGAGTCTCGACCGCCTGCCGCCGGGCAACGCCGAGGCGCAGACCAGAGGCATCGTCGCCTTCCGCATGCCGCTCGCGCGGCTTCAGACCAAGATCAAGCTCAGCCAGAATCGCGACCTCGAGGACCGGCAGCGCGTGATCGCGAAGCTGCAGGACAGCGACAACCAGGACGCGCAGGCAACGGCTGGTTGGATGAAGCGCGTCCTGCCGTAACATAGGGTTGCAATCTCTTTACATCGACCGGACCATCGGCCACTTTCCTCGCCAATCAAAGGGAGGAAATGAAATGACGGTCCGTCGTCGTGGTCTCGTGAAGGGTGGCCTGGGAACCGTGATCGCTGCCGGCGTCGGCATGCCGCTATACCTGCCGGCTGCCCGTGCCCAGGCCTATCCCAGCAAGCCGATCACCTTCATCGTCCCGTGGCCCGCCGGCGGATCGAGCGACATCACGCTCCGCGCCATGTGCGAGCGGGCCGGCAAGGTGCTGGGCCAGCCCTTCCAGATCGACAACAAGGGTGGCGCCTCCGGAACGTTGGGTCCCGCCACGATGGCTGCCACGGCGCGGCCCGATGGCTACACGCTCTCTCAGCTTCCGATCTCGGTGTTCCGTCTGCCGGTGATGCAAAAGACTGCGTTCGATCCGTTGAAGGACTTCACCTACGTCGCGCATCTCAGCGGCTACACGTTCGGCGTCACGACGGCGGCAGACCAGCCCTACAAGACCTTCAAGGACGTGATCGAATACGCCAAGGCCAATCCCGGCAAGGTGACCTACGGCACGCCGGGCGCCGGCACGTCGCTGCACATCGGCATGGAGCGCATCGCAGCCCAGGCCGGCATCAAGTGGACGATGGTGCCATTCAAGGGTGGTGCGGAAACCAACGCCGCCGTACTCGGCAAGCATACCACGCTGCAGGCCGATTCGACGGGCTGGAAGCCGCTGGTCGACGCGGGCCAGCTCCGTCTGCTCTGCGTGTGGACCGAGAAGCGCACCAAGAACTGGCCCGACGTGCCGACCCTCAAGGATCTCGGCTTCGACATGGTGTTCGACTCGCCGTTCGGCATGGGCGGCCCGAAAGGCATGGATCCGCTCGCGGTGAAGAAGCTCGACGAGGCGTTCAAGGTCGCGCTCGAGGACAAGGACGTCATCGCAACCCTGGAAAAGTACGACATGTCGCCGCGCTACATGCCGGCCGCGGCCTACGACAAGTTCGCCCGCCAGCTCTATGCCGAAGAGAAGGCGGCGCTGGAGAAGCTCGGACTGGCCGCAAAGAGCTAGTCCGCCCGAAGAGCGGGGAAGAAAACAATAAGGGAGGAGTTCATGCGTCGTCGTTCGTTCATTGCGGCGTCGGGTGCGGTCGCGTCCGCAGCCATCGCACCCACGTTCGTACATGCCCAGGGGGCCAAGGATTTTCCCAACAAGCCGATCACGCTGATCATGCCGTGGCCGGCCGGCAGCGGCGTCGATGTCTGGCATCGCGCGCTGGGCGACGCCGCGGCCAAGATCCTCGGCCAGCCGGTGGTGATCGACAACCGCACCGGCGGCTCGGGAACCAGCGGCCCGGCCAGCATGGCCGCGACCGCCAAGCCCGACGGCTACACGATCTCGCAGATGCCGGTGACGATCTTCCGCCTGCCGCACATGCAGAAGACGCCGTACGATCCGATGAAGGACTTCTCCTGGATTCTCCACACCTCGGCCTACACGTTCGGCGTGGTGGTGCGGGCGGACTCGCCGCTCAAGACCTTTCAGGACGTCATCGCCTTCGCCAAGGCCAACCCGGGCAAGTTCACCTACGCGACACCGGGCGCCGGCAGCTCGCTGCACATCGGCATGGAGCAGATCGCCCTCAAGGCCGGGGTGAAGTTCACCCACGTGCCCTTCAAGGGCGGCCCTGAGGGATGGGCGGCGCTCGAGGGCGGCCACGTCATGGCCGACGCCGACGCGACCGGCTGGGCACCGCTGGTCGATGCCGGCAAGTTCCGGCTGCTCTGCATCTGGACGCAGGAGCGCAGCCCGCGCTGGCCCGACGCGCCGACGCTGAAGGAGCTGAGCTACAATCTGACTCTCGACTCGCCGTTCGGGCTCGCCGGTCCCAAGGGCATGGATCCGGCCGTGGTGCAGAAGCTGCACGACGCCTTCAAGGCCGCGCTCGACGATCCCAAGGTGGTCGAACTGATGGCCAAGTACGACTATCCCAAGCGCTACATGAACACGGCTGACTACGCCAGGTTCGCCAAGCAGCAGTATGACGAGCAGCGCGAGGTCGTCGACCAGCTCGGGCTCGCCAAGAAGAGCTGAGCATGCTGCGTCGCGCCGAATTCTGGGGCGGCCTCTTCTGGCTGGGTGTCGGCGTGTTCGTCACCTGGCAGGGCTGGCTGCTCGAACTGGGTACGTTGCATGAGCCGGGCTCGGGCTTCGTCTTCTTCTGGCTCGGGCTCTTCATGTCCGCTCTGTCGCTGTCGATCACCGTCGCCGGCGCACGGGGCGAGGGGCCGTTGCTGGCGGATCTCTGGCGCGGGGCGCGGTGGCGCAACGTCGTGATGGTGATCGCCGCCCTGATCGTCTTTGGTATCCTGTTTCAGAAGCTGGGTTTCGTGCTCTGCAGCCTGGCGCTGCTGCTCTTCCTGATGACCTTCGTCGATCCGGTGGCGCCCAAGCTCTCGATTCCGATCTCCTTGGCCGCATCGGTCGGCGTCTGGTACGTGCTGGAAAAAGTCCTGCTGGTGCAGCTCCCCAAGGGAAGCTGGCTCGAAGACGTTCCTTATCTCTCCTGGCTGGCGGGCTGATGCGATGGACGTGATTTCCGGTCTCTACCAGGGATTCGCGGTCGCCTTCGATCCCATCAATCTCCTCTACTGTTTCATCGGCGTATTCATCGGCACGCTGGTCGGCGTGCTGCCGGGCATCGGCCCGATCTCGGCCATGTCGCTGCTGCTGCCGGTCACGCTCTCGGGCTCGCCCGAGTCCGGCATCATCATGATGGCCGGCATCTACTACGGTTCGATGTATGGCGGCTCGACGACCGCCGTTCTCGTGAACATCCCGGGCGAGGCGGCCTCGGTGGTCACCTGCATCGACGGCCACGAGATGGCCAAGCGCGGCCGGGCCGGACCGGCGCTCGGCATCTCGGCGCTGGGATCGTTCGTCGCCGGCACCTTCGCGATCGTCGCCCTGATGCTCGTGGCGCCGATGCTGGCCCAGGTCGCCGTGGCCTTCGGCCCGCCGGAATATTTCAGCCTGATGGTTCTCGGCCTCACCATCCTGTCGTTCCTGACGCAGGGCTCGATGGCAAAGGCGCTGCTGATGGCGGCGGTCGGCGTCGTGGTCGGCCTGATCGGCCTCGACCAGATCAACGCCATGCCGCGACTCACCTTCGACCGCCTCGAACTGGTCGACGGTATCGGCCTCGTCCCAGTCGTGATGGGCCTGTTCGGCGTGGCCGAAATTCTGGCGAACATCGAGCAGCAGATTCGCCGCGACATCGTGCAATCGCGGATCGGCAGCCTGTGGCCGTCACGCGAGGACCTGAAGGCGAGCGCCGGCCCGGTCGGCCGCGGCACGCTGCTGGGCTTCCTGCTGGGCGTGCTGCCGGGGGGCGGCGCGGTGATCGCCTCCTTCGCGTCCTATGCGATGGAGAAGAAGCTGTCGCGCACGCCCGAGCGTTTCGGAAAGGGTGCGATCGAAGGCGTCGCGGGCCCCGAGGCCGCGAACAATGCGGCGGCCGGCGGCGCCTTCATTCCGCTGATGACGCTCGGCATCCCGCCCAACGTCATCATGGCGCTGCTTCTCGGTGCCTTCGTCATCCACGGGCTGCAGCCAGGACCGCTGATGATGAGCCAGAATCCCAAGGTCTTCTGGGGCATCGTCGCCAGCATGTATGTCGGCAACATCATGCTGCTGGTGCTCAACATGCCGTTGATCGGCATGTGGGTCCAGGTCCTGAAGGCGCCCTACCGGATCCTGTTCCCGCTGATCCTGATGTTCTGCATCGTCGGCGTCTTCGCCTCGGGCAACGCCGTGTTCGACGTGTTCGTCATGATCGGCACCGGACTGCTCGGCTATCTCATGCGCAAGTTCGGCTACGAGGCGGCGCCGCTGGTGCTGGCCTTCGTGCTCGGGCCGATGCTCGAGAACAACCTGCGCAAGTCGCTGATCCTGAGCCAGGGGTCGTTCGAGATCTTCGTCGTGCGGCCGATCTCGATCGCCTGCCTCGCAGTCGCGGCTTTCCTGCTGATCGCGCCACTCCTTCCCGCGCTCCGCAAGAAGCGCGAGAAGGTGGCGCTCGACGTGACCGAGTAGGGTTGAAACACAAAAAATGTATGGGGATATATTCGTCTAGTTGCGGCCGGTGAGTTCTGCGCAGGTTGGGGTGACCTGCTCGGCCCCAAATGCTCATGCATGCGGTCGCCGATCTTCCTGCTCAGTCCGTGAATCCGCAGGCTTAGCGCCACGCCGCATCCCCCTGTTGCCTGCGATCTCAAAATCCAGCACGGTTGGGCAACCCAGCCGTGGGAAGCTGGTCATTTGTGAGGCTACATTGCACTCGGCTTGGACAGACGTCGTCACGGCGGCGCTGATCGAGGTGCGTTATGGGGTGGTACTGCTCGATAGGACCCTTCACGCCCTCTTTATCAATCGCGCCTTCCACGAAATGTGGGCTTTGCCCCCGCCTCGACCGGGCACGACCTACACGTTCAGAGATTTGATGGAGCACGGTCAGCAAACGGCTGCTTACCAGGTATCCCCAGAGGAAATGCGCCGATACGTCGAGAAACGAATCGTCCTGGTCGAAGCCGGCACGCAGCCGCCCCTGTCGGACGGTCGTACCCTGTGAGCTTCGAATGCATCGCCCTGCCTGACGGGGGACGAATGCTGACATATACAGACGTTACCGATCACGTGCATGCGATCGAACAACTGCGCGAGTTGGCGACGGTCGACGATCTGACGAAATTGCTCAATCGGCGGCAATTCCTAGCCTCGTTGGAAGCCGAGTACCGAAGATCTGTTCTAAGCAACGCCAATCTGTCCGTACTCATGATCGAAGCCGACAACTTCAAGCAGATCAATGACCGTTTCAAGCAGATCAATGACCGCCACGGCCACGCCGCAGGCGATACCGTACTGCATGCCCTGGCCGAACGTTGTTGCAGCGTGCTCCGGAAGTCGGATGTGGTCGGCCGCGTGGGCGGCGAGGAGTTCGCTGCGACGCTTGCCGAGATGGATCTACAGGCAGGGTTTGAAACCGCAGAGCGCCTGAGGCGCGTGGTCGAAAGACATCCAGTGGAACTCGGTGGCAGTCCCATACCTGTAACGGTCAGCCCCGGCGTAGCGGCGCGGGAGGGAAAAGTCGTTCATCCCCAGGAACTGCTGAAGCTGGCCGACCGAGCCCTGTATGAGGCCAAAGCGACCGGCCGCAACAAAGTCATTGCGCATCGGAGCACGTAACAACGCGGCTGGCGCGAAGTCGCGAGCCCCGGAGATCCATGGCCAACGGCACCGTATCGGAAACGCCTTCTGCCGGCTCAAGGACTTCCGGCGCATCGCCCCTCGCAGCGACAAGCTCGCCAGAAACGTCCGCTTCCGCTTGTCTCGTCGCTGCCATCGTATGGTGAGCCTTACGGGTCTGGACCCTGGCTATTTGGCCTTCAGGAGGTCTGTGACCTTCAGGAGGATCAGCTCGTTGTCGTCGAACTTGCCCAGGGCGCGCCCCGACGAGAAGGGCAGGTTGTTGTCGTTGCCGACGATGATGTGGTCGGCATCGACCAGGTCGACATTCTCGATGGTGAAGAACGGGAAGGTGAACTTGCCGTCTCTGCCGCCTTGGCGCGCGACCTTGTTCGGATCCTGGATGTCCATCAGGTCGATGTAGCCCACCTTCTTCACGAATCCGTCGGCATCGGCTTGGGCGAGGTCGATCTTGTAGATGCGCTTGAACTTCGCCGGCACGTTGAAGCAGTCGGCCTTTACCGCACCGTCCTTGCAGGCCTGTGCCGGGTCGCCTTTGGTGTCGTCACGCTCGATGATGAGGCAGGTGCCGGCGTCGATCATGTTGAAGTCGCCGATGGCGTTGGCCGGCGCCTCGAGCGTGTACTTGAAGCTCTTGCCCGTGTACTCGCCCTTGGCCACGTGGAACTCGAGGATGCGCAGGAAGCGCTTGCCGTCCCGGGCCTCGGGTTCACCGGACTCGGTCAGCAACGGGCCCTCGAGCAGCGGATAGAGGAATTTGCCGTCGGGCGAGGCTGCCATGCCTTCGAAACCCTTGCTGCGCCGGACCTCGAACTTCACCACGCCGGGCGCGGCCGGCAGGGTGAGGGCTGGGTGATCCGGCGAGCGCACGAGCTTGCCGTCGACCTTGGTCTCGAAGATCTGCAGAACCTTGCCGCTCTTGTCGGTCTTGATCAGGTACGGGCCGAACTCTTCGCCGAACCAGAGGAAGTCGCCGATCGGCTGCACCGATTCGAGATCGAAGTCGCCGCCGGTCAGGTAGCGCTTAGGCGTGTTCTCGTTGACGATGCGGAACGGCACCTTGCGATCGGGATCGTGCAGGAAGCCGGTCGACACGCGTTCGACCGTGCCGGCCTTCCAATCCGGCTTGACGATGTGGAACATCAGCATGGAGTCAGGCGAGTTTGCCTTGCTGCCGAAGCCGTTGTCGCTGATCGTGAGAGAGGAGCCGTCGGGCAGCTTGCGAATGCCCGAGAAGCCCTGGACCGGCTGGCCCTTGAACGGGAGGCTGAGCCCGGTCGGCCGCGGCGCCGCCTTGTTCGACAGCGCCAACATCCCCGGCACGCTCTCCGGCGCATCGATCCGCTGGCCGGCGGGGCCGGCATAGCGGCCGGAAATCTGCAGGTCCTGCGGTGCGTCGGCGGAAGCGGGGACAAGCGTCATGGCCGGCAGCACCGCATGGCCTTCGAGGGTGGCCGGGAATTTGGTCTGGGCAGAGGCGGGAAAAGCCGCGAGCAGGAGGGCGGTCGTGGAAGCCGCAAACAACAGATGAGCTTTCATGTTCGTCTCTTCATGAAGTGTGACATTCGCCTGCTACAGGCGTCTCGCTACGGTTTACTGACGGTCCTTGTGGAAGGCGGCTCCGGGCGCTCAGGATGGTAATGGAAGCGCCACTAACGCCCGCTACCTCAGACGGGCGTTTCCAGGAGTTCACATGGCTGCCACGCAGAATGACGATAACACGGATTCCGGCGATATCGGGGTTAACGCCAGCACCGAGCCGTCGATCGGCGAGCTGATCGAGCGGCGCCTGAGCCGGCGCGACGCGTTGCGCGGTCTTGCGGGCGCCGGCCTCGCAGCCTCGCTCGCAGGCCCGTTCGCCGCGGCGGACGCGCAGGCGCAGACCCATGGTCCCTCGTCACTCACCTTCAAGGAACTCGCCCACACGCTCGACGACACGCAGCATGTCGCGGAAGGCTACGAGATGCAGGTGCTGATCCGCTGGGGCGATCCGATCCTCGGCGGCGCGACCGGCTTCGACCCGGCGACGCTCACGGCGGCCGAGCAGGAGAAGCGCTTCGGCTACAACAACGACTATCTCGGCCTCTATCCGCTGCCGGCCGGCAGCCGCAGCGGCGACCGCTTCCTGATGGTCGCCAACCACGAGTACACCAACCCCAACCTGATGTTCGCGGGTCTGGGCAGCGGCCGCAGCGCGGCACTCAAGGCCACGAAAGACCAGGTGGCGGTCGAGATGGCCTCCGTCGGTGGCGCGGTCATCGAGATCGTG
Source organism: Reyranella sp. (assembly GCA_017990895.1). Taxonomy (GTDB): domain Bacteria; phylum Pseudomonadota; class Alphaproteobacteria; order Reyranellales; family Reyranellaceae; genus Reyranella. The sequence goes on along the minus strand of JAGNNA010000142.1, from coordinate 3,870 downwards.
CGCGACGGCGCGGGATGGAAGGTCGTGCCCGACAGCAGGTTCGCGCGCCGCCTCACTGCTGCGACGCCGATGGAGATTTCTGGCCCGGCCGCCGGCAATGACAGGCTGAAGACCTCGGCCGATCCCACCGGCACCAAGGTGCTGGGCACCTTCGGCAACTGCGCCGGGGGCAGCACGCCCTGGGGGACCTGGCTGACCTGCGAGGAGAATTTCCACTTCTACTTCGACGGCGATGCGGCCAAGCTGGCCGACACCGAACTTGGCAAGCGCTACGGCGTGGCGCGCGCGGCCAACGCCTGGGGCCAGCATGTCGATCGCTTCAACTTCGACAAGGAGCCGAACGAGCCGAACCGCTTCGGCTGGGTGGTCGAGATCGATCCCTATGATCCCGCGTCGCCGCCAGTGAAGCGCACGGCGCTCGGTCGCTTCAAGCACGAGGGTTGCACCTACGCACTCGCCAAGGATGGAAGGGTGGTCTTCTACAGTGGCGACGACGAGCGCTTCGAATATGTCTATCGCTTCGTCACCTCAAAGCCGTGGAACCCGAATGATCGCGCCGAGAACAGGAACCTGCTCGACGAGGGCACGCTCTCGGTCGCGCGCTTCGAGGCCGACGGCAGGGTCATGTGGCTGCCGCTCGTCCAGGGGCAGGGACCGCTCACGCCCGAGAACGGCTTCGCGACCCAGGGCGACGTGCTGGTCAAGACGCGGCTTGCCGCGGATCTGCTGAAGCCGACACCGATGGACCGGCCGGAAGACATCGAGACCAATCCGGTCAACGGGCGGGTCTATGTCGTGCTCACCAACAACGGCCGGCGCAAACCCGACCAGATCGACAAGGCCAATCCGCGTGGCCCCAACGATCACGGCCACATTCTCGAGGTCGCGCCGAAGGACGGCGACCATGCCGCGGCAGAAGGCACCTGGTCGATTTTCCTGCTGGGCGGCAAGCTTGGCCAAGATGCCGGCGCGCGCTATCATCGCGCGACCTCTGAGAACGGCTGGCTGAGCTGTCCCGATAACATCGCCTTCGACAGCAAGGGTCGCATCTGGATCGCGACCGACGGCGGTCCCTCAGCTGCGGGAATAGCCGATGGCATCTATGCCGCCGACACGGTGGGCTTCGGACGGGCGCTGACGCGCTGCTTCTACCAGGCGCCGACCGGCGCGGAAGTCTGCGGGCCGATCTTCACGCCGGACGACGGCACCTTGTTACTCGCCATCCAGCATCCCGGCGAGGATCGCGGGTCGACCTTCGAGAACCCCTCGACCCGCTGGCCCGACTTCAAGGACGGCATGCCGCCGCGGCCGTCGGTCATTGCCATCACGAAGAAGGGTGGGGGGACGATCGGGAGTTAAGAGAAAAGTCCCTCGCTACGCTCGGGATGACACCGTTTAGCGGTGATTGTCATCCCGAGCGTAGCGAGGGACCTTTCGCGTTCTTATCCATTCTGCACCGAGCGGGCTCTCGCGCTTGATGACAAGCGCTGCCGCCCGCCAATGTTTAACGCGATGACGCGCTAAACATTGAACCTGAAATGGAAAACGTCGCCGTCCTTGACCGCGTATTCCTTGCCTTCGAGCCTGAGCTTGCCGGCATCGCGGGCGCCGGCCTCGCCGTTCAGGGTGACGTAGTCGTCGTAGGCGATGGTCTCGGCGCGGATGAAGCCCTTCTCGAAATCGGTATGGATCACGCCGGCGGCTTGCGGCGCCCTGGCGTTGCGATGGACCGTCCAGGCGCGGGCTTCCTTCGGGCCGACCGTGAAGAAGGTCACGAGGTCGAGCAGGGCGTAGCCCGCTCGCACGACGCGGGCGAGGCCGGTCTCTTCCAGGCCGAGCGACGAGAGATAGTCGGCCTGGTCCTCGGCCGGGAGCTGCGCGACCTCAGCCTCGATGGCGGCCGAGATCACGACCGACGGCATGCCGCGCGACTTGGCGAAGGCCTCGGCCCTGGCGCTATGTTCGTTGCCGGTGGCTGCCGAGCCCTCCTCGACGTTCAGCACATACATCATCGGCTTGGCGGTGATGAGCTGGAGCCGGGCAAATACCGCGCGCTCGTCGTCCGTGAGCTTGGCCTCGCGGGCCGGCTTGCCGTCGCGCAGCGCCTCGAGCGCCTTCTTCACGATCGGTGCCTCGGCCGCGGCTTCCTTGTCGCCGCCCTTGGCCTTCTTCTCGAGGTTGGGCAGGCGCTTTTCCAGACTGTCCATGTCGGCCAGCATCAGCTCGGTCTCGACGACTTCGGCGTCGCTCACCGGATCGACCTTGCCGCTCACGTGCGTGACGTCGCCATCCTCGAAACAGCGCAGCACGTGGGCAATCGCATCGACCTCGCGGATGTTGCCCAGGAACTGGTTGCCCAGGCCTTCGCCGCGCGACGCGCCTTTCACCAGGCCGGCGATGTCGACGAATTCGAGCTGAGTGTTGATGATCTTGGCCGAGCCCGCGATGGCCGCGAGCTTTTCGAGCCGCGGGTCGGGCACGGCGACGCGGCCGACATTGGGCTCGATGGTGCAGAACGGATAGTTGGCCGCCTGCGCCGCCTGGGTGGCGGTCAGTGCGTTGAACAGGGTCGACTTGCCGACATTGGGCAGGCCGACAATTCCGCAGTTGAAGCCCATGATCTACTCTTTGCTGTCCTTGGCGCCCTTGATGTCGAGGCGGGCCGGAAGGTCGGGAGGCGGCGCGAGATGCGCCACCCGGCTCATGTATTTCTCGTCGGCCTTGGCGCCGCCTTCGACCAGCAGCGCCGCTTCCTCGGCCAGCGCATGCAGCACCTTCGGGACCCAGCCATCCTTCGGGTCACGCTCGTCGCGCTCGAAGTCGCGCAACACCCAGTGCAGCACCAGGTCCTTGTGGCCGGGATGGCCGATGCCGATGCGGACCCGGCGATAGTCCTTGCCGACATGGGCGTCGATGTCGCGCAGGCCGTTGTGCCCGCCGGCGCCGCCGCCCTTCTTCATGCGCACCCGTCCAGGCGCGATGTCGAGTTCGTCGTGGAAGACGACCAGCCGGTCGAGCGGGACCTTGAGGAAGCGTACGGCCTCGCCCACGGCTTTGCTCGACTCGTTCATGAACGTCATGGGTTTCAGGACGATGACGCGCTCGCCGCCGAGATGGCCTTCGGCCACTTCGCCGTTGAAGCGCGCACGCCAAGGGGAGAAGACACGGCGGCGGACGATCTCGTCCACCGCCATGAATCCCACATTGTGCCGGTGCCCCGCATAGCGCGGCCCGGGGTTGCCGAGCCCGACCAGCAGAAGCATCGACGGAGCGGAGCCTTCGCCCGCTCGTTACTTTTTCGCCGGGGCGGGAGCGGCCTTGCCGCCCGCCGCAGCGCCCGCCGCCGGTGCGGCGCCGGCCGCCGGTGCGGCGCCTTCGGCCGTCGCATCCGTCGCGGCCGCTTCGCGTGCCACGGTCGGCGCGGCGATCGACGCCACGGTGGCGTTCTTGTCACGGGTCACGACGCGCGCGCTCTCGGGAATGTTGAGCGCCGACATGTGGATCGAGTGGCCGATCTCGAGGCCGGTCAGGTCGACTTCGAAGACTTCCGGAATCGAATCGGCCCGGGTGCGGAGCGTGATCTCGTGCAGAACGATGTTCAGCACGCCGCCGCGCTTGATGCCAGGCGAGGCCAGCTCGTTGCGGAAGCGCACAGGCACCTGCACGGTGATGATCGAGTCGGGCCCGATGCGCAGGAAGTCGAGATGCAGAGGCTTGTCCGTCACCGGATCGACCTGCACGTCACGCGGCAGGACATCGTAGTCCGTGCCATCGACGGCGATCTTCATACGGTGATTGAAGTAGCCTTCCTTGTGAATCTCGCGCTCGATCGTCTTCGGCTCGACGGCGATCATCACGGGAGGCTGCTTG